>NZ_JFJW01000135.1:0-46558 GCF_000611125.1 Cupriavidus sp. SK-4 | reverse complement strand
ACGGGCTCAGATAGTGTGAACACGCCCTAGCTCGTGGAGGGGTGCCTTCTTTTAGACTCCGAGGTTGGTCAGTCGAACTTGATTTTCGCCGTTTGAATCACATTCGCCCAACGTTTGGTATCTTCGGCCATGAAGGCTGCCATAGCCTCCGGGGTACCGGGTGTCACCTCCATTCCGGCTTCCGACAGCCTCACTCGGACTACGGGGTCGAGCAGCGCTTGGTTAATTGCTCGATTCAGCAGCGTGACAACCGATGAGGGAGCTGCCGTGGGGGTCAAAATTCCGAACCAGCTTTGATAGTTGAATCCAGAAACGCCAGCTTCCGCCACGGTTGGAACGTCAGGGATAGCCTTGCTTCGGGTAGAGGAGCCGACGGCAATTGCACGGATTTTTCCCGATTTAATTAGCGGCAGTGCGCTCGCATCGACAAAAGTGAAATCGACCTCTCCACGAATGAGGCTAGGCATGATCAATGGGGTCCCATGAAATGGGACATGCAGCATGTCAATACCCGCCATTTGCTTAAGCATCTCTGCCGCTAGATGCTGCGAGTTCCCAACACCACCGGACCCGAAGATCAGCTTGCCAGGCCGAGCCTTCGCCATGGCAATCAATGTCTTCACGTCGGAAATCTGTGACATACCGCTTGTCACGAGCACCGGAGACATGTAGACGCCCATCGCGACAGGCTGCAGGTCCTTGACGGGGTTGAAGTTCAGCTTTCGGTTTGAGGCTGCCAAAATCGTCGTCGAGGGTGATGCGACGAGAAGTGTGTATCCATCAGCAGACGCGTGCGCCACCAACTCTGTTCCAATGATGCCGCTTGCTCCGGGCTTGTTCTCGACGATCACTGGCTTCCCTACTATGGCCGCCATCTTGTCCGCAAGCACTCGCGCGAAGACATCTGGCGCACTGCCGGGAACAAACGGTACAACTATCCGAATCGGCTTCGCTGGAAACGTGTCTTGCGCATAGGACATCCCGACCAGATGCGACGCAGATGCGAGTAGTCCGGCAACGAGGACATGGCGGCGGTTCATGTGCGACTCCAATTTGTTCGAAAACGTGGGTGATGTGTACCGTGCAGTGATCCTTACTGCCGGCAACGCTTGTTTCCAGTTGTAGCAGCGTTGCGCGCGAAGTCTGGTGTCGAGGTTGGAATACTGCCGCCCGACTTTGATACGAGTGACATTCCCTGTCTCTAATTTGACTTCCGACCGATATCCGTTTTGCGCTGTGACGAAGCACTGAAGTTGTTTCAACGCAATTCAGGCTCGGAACGGTGATTTGTCAATCGTATTTTGTTCCTGTATGTGGAACACTGTTCCGTTGAGTAAATTATTGTGCTTAGGTGTTCCACACGTCAATCCGCGCGCGCCTGGGGATTTACCCGAGCCCGGCAACGGTGGGATTGGTCTTCAGTGCCGACACGAATTTGTCTCGGCCTGAGACTAATGGGTCACAGCGCTTGGACAAAGCCTTTGCCATCGCACGCGTAAACGCGTGTCCGCACCCTCCCTCGTTCGTGCTTTTGAAACCAGGCGAAGTGCTCGTTACCGATATGGGTGACGTCCCGCAACTGCTCGCACAGCAGCGGCTGCGTGACGTGGCAGTGGTGATATTGGTACAGCACGTAACTGACAGTTGAAGGCGCAGAAAAAGCGGGTGGCAGAGGCGCTAAGCCGCTGTGACATCTCCTCGCTGCGAAGGAGGCCGCCGAGGGACACCGCAATCGCCTGCTGGGCCAAGACAGAGCAACTGCAGGAGGATCTCGCCCAGGCGCGAGCCCAGCGCGACGCAGAGTTGCAGTCTTCCACTGTTGAGATTGCCGCAATTCGTACGCAGCTAGACGTTGCCAAGGAAAACTTGGCGAGTAAGACCCACGCGTTGCGGAGACAGGTCACGTCCCGTCGCCGAGCTGTCAAACGAGCCTGGCACTTCCGACGTAGTCACAGGCCCGAGGGAGAATGAAATCAGCCGCGATTTCGCGGCGAGTTAACGGGCTGGTCAGCTGCCTTGTCGTTATGGACCGTTCGGTCGATGAACGCCTCACGCACGAAATGCTCAAACTGCTTTTGAACGTCCTCAAGCGCCAGGTCGCTCAGAGCCTTGGAATCAGACACAGTACCACTCCTGTAGCAGCTATACCTCCTGAAACGAACTTCATCGCCGGTTGACTCGATCTGCAGGGAATGGGTGTTCAAATCGCCAGCGAAACCAGGCCCGAACTTGCTGCGATCTTCAATGGCTTCGCCCTTCATCGCAACGAAGGTGATCGATGCCATCGCGCGATCCTCAACGATGTCACGGTAATAGCGGCATGCAAACCCTTCTTGCTTCATAGCCTCTGCTTGCTCCTCCATGTACCGGTAAACACCGACCTCCTCAAACGCCTTGCGCGTACGGAGGACGCGTTGCTGGGCATCCTGAACCGCGCGCTCGGCAGCATCCTTCTTTGCGCGGGCTTCCTCTGCCTGCAGGTTCTGATACTCGTCGGAAATACATTTGAAATCGCTCATGGTGTTGAGAGTTAGTGCAAGGGTCGAGTTTTGTTACATACGTAGCCTGGTCGACTTCGGAAGCGTCTCGAAGGCGCTGTAGTCGTCGGGAATTGCAGCCCCGCTCTCCGCGCGCAGCCTTTCCTTGGCACTACGGACCGCGGGCGAGTCGGTCGGTGCCGGCGCAGGCAGCGCGGCATTGTTGGTAGCGGCCATCACAACAGCGGAGCCGTCGCGATAGCGAATCTCGACCGCTTGGCCGAGTTTCGGCATCTCACGCAACGCCACGGCCTGGTGCAGGATGCCCGACACGTCATCGATCTTCTGCACGACAAGATCCTGACGTACGGCGACAATAGGTCCGACGTAGCGACTGTCGCCACGCTCCGCACGTCGGAGATCCGCGACGACATGCGCGGCCAGTTGAGCGACATCCTGGTCGACGCCGAGCTGGTCCTGGAAACCCTGAGCGATTCGGTCGCGCATCTCGACTTCGGGGCGTCCGGCGAAGCGGTTGAGCGAGTTGCCGATGTGGTGCCCCACGTCGGCGAACTTCTCGTAGACGTATACCGAAGCAAGAGCGCCACCGCTTCGCAAGCAAAAGTGCCACCACTACCTGTCAAGGGCACGGTACGGGGAACTTTTCTTTACGGGTCAATAGCTTGGACGAAGCGAAGTGAAAGTGCCACCGGCTGCCGTACTCACAGGCCACCGACCGCCTTCCATCAAGTTCGCGTAAGCGAGGCGTCGAAGCGGATGCTACGCGATCACAACCCCAACGCGCACCCAACATATTTCCGCGCCAGCGCCCTGCAGTACCCTGCCCGCATTGGGCGGGCCTCGGTCGGCCTCCATCCATGCCCGCCATAGCTTTCACGGCACTGCGAGCAGCGGTATGGAGTTTCGAGAAGCTGCACGTTCACGCGATACGGCGCTCCATACCCGCATTTTCGGCATGCCGATTCGAGCATGTCATGGTGCGCTGGACACCGATAGACGGTGTCGACCTGATGCACCACACTGTGATAGCCATGCGCTATGCAGCGACGGCAGTGACGAAACGTCGCGCAGAAGCGCCGCCGCTCGGTCGGCGCGAGCAGCGCGTCACGCAACGTTGTCTTCGGCAGCCCAAGCGCGCCATGCAATCGATCGATGTCGACGGCACCTAACTCCGGTACTAAACCCTCGTAGGGGTCGACGTCCGGTCCCATCAGGTGCGCAACCACACTTCCGGACAGCCCGTTCGCCTTCTCGAACTTCCATAGTATCGAAACGAGCGACTCGTATGGGTCGAGCCACTTCCTGTGGAACAGGTAACCCAGCGCCGGCGTCAGCTTGGCTTCGTCCAGCATGAGAATCGGAAATCTCGGCGGGCTGAGCAACATTTCGCTAGGCGGCGACGAGCACGCGTCCGGTGGCATGGCGTGACTGGACGTAGCCGGAATGCCGTACCGCATGGGCCCACAAGGAAGGGGCAGGACGATAGCCCGGATCGTCGCTCTGTTCGCTATCCTTGAGGACGATCTCGACCGCCCGCGCGAAGGACTCCATTGGGATCTCGAGCTGCCCTGGCAGATTTGCCTTGTGGTGCGCGATCTCGAATGCCTGCCAGAGTGCGCCTGCGTCGCTGACCAGCCGGTAGCCGGCGTCAAAAGCCTGGGGAACATAGAACCGCGTAAAACTCCATTGGCTGCCCTCCGGATATGCCGTCTGATCGTATCCATTCAAACATGTCGCCACGTCCTCCGCATTGCGCACACCATGGAAGGAGAGCTCCTCCACCATCAGGCGCGCGACAATCTGCGTCCTCCCCGCAACCTGCAAGGCGGTCTTCTGAGCAAGCAGCTCCTGCTGGCCGACGAGAAAGGTAAACAGCTTGATCTGCTGTCGATCGAGAAAATCGTGGACATCACGAAGCCACTCGTACTCATTGTCGTTGTACCGCTGAGCCTCGTCACAAAATAGCAGCACTGTGCCGCTCCCCGCTCTAGCGGCTGCCTCGCGAATCCGCAGGGCCAGACGCATACGCTTTGCCGGATTGGAACCTGCGTTCGGATCCGGATCTCCGACGGCCTCGAGCAAGTTCGCAAAGAACGGTCCTTCGGCATGCCGCGGTTTGTGTTCGCATTGGGCGTGGTAGCTCGTCATCTTCGGATGATTGCGCGCCAGCAGCAACCGCACGTACTCGATCGCCCGTGTCTTGCCGATACGGGACGGGCCAGAGATCAGTGCTCCCATGACCCGGTAGCGCAGACATCGCTCAACCAACTCATAGAAGGCCTCAATCGCCGGCGTGGCGATACGATAATTGCCGGTCACCAGCGGATGAAGTAAGGGATCGATCGGACGCTGCGTCTGAGGTGTCATGGCTTCCCTCGCAATGTGAACAACGGTGTTAGAAAACTTGGCCAGTCCCGATGGCGAGTTTGCGCGGCTGGGCCGGCGATTGGGGCAAAGTCGAGACATCGTCTGCCGCTGCCGCAGCAGACACCACTGCGAAGGCGACGCTCCGCCCGGTTGGCATGGCCTCGGCTGGCGTACGCGTTGTCGGTGCACTGGCAAGCAGCCGCACGGTCCGCGCATACTCCGTCGCGGCTTTCCTACTCGTCCTTGCCTGCGCCAGCTTGGCCTGCACATAGGCCTCTATCGGATTTGAGTCGCCCGGTTGGCTTCGACGCCGATCCCGCAGCTTTCTCACCTCCTGGCGCAGCTTCAGGTTGTGCGGCACCACACCCCAGGCGCCTTGGGCATCCAGGACACCGAGTTCTGTGCCATCGGTGAGAAAAGCTCGGACGGATCGCAGATCGTCGGCATTCAGGTAGACGAGTATCTGCTTGCCGCTCAGCCGCGTGCTTCTTGCCAGCACATTGCTCGTGTAGCGCACGCCATACAGGTTGATGTGCGGACGTACGCCTTGCTCAAGATAGGCACGCACGCGACAACGACGGGCTGACTGCATCAAGCACAGCGTGCGACGATGATGTTCGGCAAGCCGCATCAGCACTGTGGGTCGAGTACTCACGTAATAATCGATCGCTTCGAGTGGGGTCGCGTTGTTCAAACCGGCATGCGGCGTACCGTTGTAGGTCGTGATGGCATACTCAACCAACTCTTCCAACTCGTCGAGCGACACATAGAGACGAAGCTTTCCCTTTGGATCGGCAAGCGCACGTCGCAAATCGCGCGGGTGCGAACCCGTGTAACCCGGTAGTCGCGAAGACAGTCGCTGCGCCAGCGTGCCGAAGAAGCGTTCGATGTATGGACGTTCATCCGGGCAGTACCGGGGACCGGCATCGACGAGACAACCGATGAATTCACAGAGTGCCTTCAGCGTTTCGTTAGCCAGGTTCGCCTTGGCGTTGTCGAGCTTCATCCATTCCCAGGTAACGTACGAGAGCTCTGGCCACCTCTGTGACGGAAGGCCTCCATTCGCCTCGTAACCAAGCCCATCGATGGAGAAGACGCGGGGACGATGGGGCTCCAAAGCCTTTTCGATGGTCTTGATCACGTCGTAACGGCTGTATTCTCGAGCCAGCACGAGGTGATAGCCCAGCACAGCCCGCGTGCAAACGTCAATGATCACCAACAACCACACCCGTTCAATCTCGAACTCGTGCTCAAAGCCAAGCGGGTCGCGAACGACCAGTTTCAGCCGAAGATCAAGTCGATGACCATCGAACTCGACGATCTGATAAGGATGTATCGCCGCTGGACAGCCGTCGCTTCCCTCTCGGTGGGGAAGCCCCTTCAGGTGCGAAGCACCCGCCGAACGCGCCGCCAGGCCGAAGCTGCGCAATATTTCCGCCTTCAGAAGCCCCGACAAGGAGCGGATCGCACGCCCTGTCGTATTGAACGGGTAGTCCGTTCCCTTCAGACCCACCATCCAACACTGCCGCAGAAACTCGTCATGAAGAGCCTGCAGTCCGCGTAGACGTGTGCGCAGCCGGCCGTCAGTATTGATTTGCTCGAGCAGGACCCGACGCTGCTTGATCTGCAAGCGCAGCCAGGTGCTGAGCGACGGATAGCACTCGAAGAGATGGGACAGTGCACCGGCACCGCCGGAATTGCCGCGCTCTCCACCAATTCTTACGGCACTGACTCGGGCATACTCTGCAATCCGGGTATAGCGACCCAGGGCGCGGAAGCCGTATGGCCGGCCATCCGAATGAGGAACCATGGCTCGTTCAAGCCATCGATACAGGTCGCGCCGATTCACTCCCGTGGATTGCTCGATCTGTCTAAGCGATTCACCCGCGGCGTAGCGCACGATTGCCTGTCTACGTTTTTCAAACGCCAGCCGCTGCACTGAATCTAGCTCCGTATAGGCGACCTCTGGCCATGACGCTAGGTCCAGAGCTTGCAACTCCGGTTTGCGTCGGTTCATGAGTTTGTGTCAACTACCGCGAACGACGTGCGTAAGGAAAGTGGCTCGGTGCGCAGATCGGGCGCTGCGACACGGCCGGCATGTAATAGGCCAAACAGTGCTGCCCGGAACAAGACCGTATCGGCGTTCGAACACTTACGCTCGAGGGTCTCCAGCTGCTGTGGGTATTTCACGAGGCGTTCGACTTCTCGGGAAAGTGACCAGGGGACTAGACGGCGATTGGCCACGATGCACGGCAGCATTCGTTGCCAGTTGCCGATCCAAATGCGCGCGGCTGCTAAGTCGGCCGAAGACATACTGCGGATTGGGAACGATGCCCCGTCCAGTTCCTGCTCCGCCGGCTCTGCCCTCGTTTCCATACCGCCATCAGCAAGAAGGATCAGTTCTTGTCGGTCGCTGTATTGCACCCAGAAGTCGGCAAGCCGCGTGATTCCACCGCGGTGGACGTAGCCAGGTCGCTCGCAAAAGGCGATCACGCTTGGGTCTGCCTCGAGGAGCAGCCACAAGTCAAGCAGTGCCCGCCGATAGAAGGTCAACCGTCGCCCCAGCTTCGGGCTGAAGGCCTCCAACCGATGCGCGCCGGGCGGTCGGACAAGCGCGACCGGCCCCGAAATCTTCGGAAAATTTTCCATCAGATCAAGACCTTAGGGACAGGTCTCGAAGTCTAGGATTTGAAGTAGCAAATTTCAGGCGCACTGTGTGCGAAATGGCACTTTTGCCTTCGTTCGGAGTGAAAGCAAAAATGCCACCGCCATTGCCGACAGGCCCGAGATATCGAGGGCGGGCCGGTGGCACAATCTCTGCGCTCTACGATTAACGATCTGCAACAGTCGCGGCCCGAGTCGGCACAGCAGCCTCTCGACGTTGTCGCGCAGGTTGCACAGCAGATGCCAGCGATCGGAGACTTGCCTGGCTGCGGGCAGCGCAATGTCGACCGCCTCGGAGTAGGCCCCGGCCCGATCCCTGGCGACGATCTCGATCGATCGGTGTGCACGCATCCACGCGGTCACCGCAGTTGCTTCTCTGCCGGCAAACACTGCGATCGGCTCACGTCGCTCCAGGTCGACAATGATCGTTCCGTACTGGTGACCGCGCGCGATCGCCCAGTCGTCGATGCCGACGACCCGCGGTCGTGGTTTGCGCTTGCGCCCAGAAGCTCTGCGCAACTCCCGCAGCACGGTATCGGCACTGGTGCGCAAGCCAAAGGCGTTAGCAAGCCGGGCTGCCGCCTCACCACCGAGGGCGTGGCCCAGCGCGTGCAACGCCCGAGCCTGCGATCGCGTACGACGTTGATGCCGACCGGCCAGTGCATGGAGGTTCTCGGCACGTACGAAGGGAGCAATTGGCGTTCGTACACTTGAAGCGCCGCACCTCAACGGCGATAACGACCCGCTGCTCGAGCATCGGACGTTCTTCCAGCCGGCGCACATAGCGGCCGTGGAGTCGGTTACTCCAATGACGGCAGGCAGGACAAGGGGCCGCACGAACCGTACTGCAGGCTTCGACAGTGATGGTATCCCCTCGCGCGTCGCTGGAGACGAAGCGCTTACCCACACGTGCGAGAATACGGTCGATCCCACCGAGAACTTGGCTCGTGGTAACGATCAACGTAGGGGCGGATCGGCCCGAAATCAAGCCCTGGACGCGGCCGTCACACAAAGTGCGGGAGACCCCGTATTACGTCACCGGCTTGTCCAAATGCCTGCGCGCTGGGTTGCGCATAGCGTTCCTGCACGCCCCCACCGCCCGGCAGGCACAGCGCCTGGCTGGCACCCTGGGGGTGGCGAGCCCCATCAACACACTGCTCGCTACATCATGGAACGGTAGACGACATGCTCAAGGCCATCCGCGCCGAAAGCGCGGCGCGGCAGTTGATTGCGCGCCATGTGCTCGAGGGCCTGGCCTATGACGCGGACCCGGAAGGCTTTCACCTGTGGCTGCCGATCCCTACGGCTTCAGCATGGAGCCCGTCGGAGTTAGCACTGCACCTGGGCTCGCGCGGCCTCGCGCGGTGTCGGCCGCCGCCTTCTCGATCGACCGCAACCCGCCCGATGCGATTCGTGTCTGCCTGGGCGGCCGGGGCGAGCGTGATGAGATCGAGGAGTCGCTGCAGATCATCGCGGTGACGCTCGACAATCCGCATCACTTGCATTCCGCGATGTTGTCGCCAATCACACCGGCGGTAGCAAGACGGCCTTCACTCCGGGCTCCGCATCCGTACCCGGATCGCCTCGGCCACCTCGCCCGAGGCTTGGATGTCTCGTAGCCGACGATCTAGGCCCGCTTATTGGTCAAGCACCGGGGACCGTTACAGCTTTTGGCTCGGTCACGTCCGTATCCCGTTCCGGCTCCGGCGCCTCGCTCGAACTCACGTTCCAGAACGTTGGGCGCTGCACGGCCGTATCGACTCTGACACTCCATGGGCAACCTGCAGCGGCCTGTGACTTTTCAGTAGCCCACGTGTATCGGCTACGTGTTTACCCGGGGAGAAATTCGGTGCCCCGTGTAAGAAGCAGGTAAGGGGCACCCGTTAATTTATGTACCACGGACTTCGGACGCCGCTGCGCTTAGGCCTGTCAGACCGGCACGCCAGCGCTGGCTCATGCGTCCGACGCAGCATCGGCTGCATCAGGCAATGCGAAACACAAACGGCAGGAGACAGAAATGAATGAAGATCTGGTCAGGAGACTGAAGACAAATCCCCGGTATCGCGAGTTGGTCCGCAGGCGCACAAGGCTCGGATGGACGTTGACCGCCGCCATGCTCGTCATCTATTACGGCTACGTGCTGCTCATTGCCTTCGACAAGGAACTTCTCGCCGCGAAGATGGGAAATGGCGTGATGACGTGGGGCATGCCTATCGGCCTGTTCGTGATCGTATTTACCGTTGCCATCACCGGGTTTTACGTGCGCCATGCCAACGGCGCCTACGATGAATTGACAGAGCGGATCAAGCGGGAGGTGGCATGAAAGCCAGTCACGCAATCCTTGCCTGCGGGGCGCTGCTGCTGCCGACGGTCGCGCTTGCGGCCGGTGGCGAACTTGGGCAGGCGGTGCGGCAGCCGACCAACTGGACAGCAATCGGGATGTTCGTGCTGTTCGTCATCGGCACGCTGTACATCACCAAGTGGGCGGCATCGAAGACAAAATCCGCCGCGGCGTTCTATACGGGCGGGGGCGGAATCACCGGCTTCCAGAACGGCCTGGCGATCGCCGGCGATTTCATGTCGGCGGCGTCTTTCCTCGGCATTTCAGCTGCGGTCTACGCCAACGGCTATGACGGCCTGATCTATTCCATTGGCTTCCTTGTCGGCTGGCCGGTCATCACCTTCCTGATGGCGGAGCGGCTGCGCAACCTTGGCCGGTTCACCTTCGCCGACGTGGCGGCGTATCGCTTCAAGCAGGGGCCGGTCCGTGCATTCGCGGCGTCGGGCACGCTGGTGGTGGTGGCTTTCTACCTGATCGCGCAGATGGTCGGCGCCGGGCAGCTGATCAAGCTGCTGTTCGGGCTGGAATACTGGATCGCCGTGGTCATCGTGGGTGGGCTCATGATGGTGTACGTCCTGTTCGGCGGCATGACGGCAACAACGTGGGTACAGATCATCAAGGCCTGCCTGCTGCTCGGCGGCGCTTCGTTCATGGCCTTCATGGTGCTGGCGCAGTTCCACTTCAGCCCCGAGGCCTTGTTTGCAAAAGCCGTCGAAGTCCACGCCAAGCAGGACTCGATCATGGGGCCGGGCAATTTCATCAAGGATCCGATCTCGGCAATCTCGTTTGGCATTGCGCTGATGTTCGGCACGGCGGGCCTGCCGCACATCCTGATGCGATTCTTCACCGTGCCCAACGCCAAGGAGGCGCGCAAGTCGGTGTTCTGGGCGACCACCTGGATCGGCTACTTCTATATCCTGACCTTCATCATCGGCTTTGGTGCGATCGTGCTGGTCGGAACGAATCCGAGCTTCCAGGATGCCAGCGGCAAGCTGCAAGGCGGCGTGAATATGGCGGCCGTACACCTTGCCAGCGCAGTCGGCGGAAACGTGTTCCTCGGATTCATCTCCGCCGTGGCATTTGCGACGATTCTGGCCGTCGTGGCCGGTCTCACCCTTGCCGGCGCATCTGCCGTCTCGCACGATCTCTATGCAACGGTATTCAAGAAGGGCAAGGCCAGCAGTACCGTTGAACTGCGGGTATCGCGAATCACGACCGTGATCCTTGGCCTGGTCGCGGTGGTCCTCGGCATTGTCTTCGAGAAGCAGAACATCGCGTTCATGGTGTCGCTCGCCTTCGCCGTGGCGGCGTCGGCCAACTTCCCGGTGCTGTTCATGTCGGTGCTGTGGAAGGGCTGCACCACCCGGGGCGCGACCGTGGGCGGCTTCCTGGGATTGCTGACTGCGGTGGTCCTCACCATCCTGTCGCAGGCGGTCTGGGTCGATGTGTTCCACTTCAAGGACGCGCCATTCCCCTACACGTCCCCGGCATTGTTTTCGATGACAGCCGGCTTTCTCGGGATCTGGCTCTTCTCGATTACCGACAAGTCGAAGCGCGCGCTCCTGGATCAGGCTGGCTTTGAAGCCCAGCAGTTGCGCTCGGAGACCGGTATCGGTGCAGTGGAGGCAGCAGGACACTGAACAGGGCTTCAACCTAGTCGGTAAGTTGCTGTTTTGCTGGGAATGCCTGCGGTGCCTTAACAGTGTCGGAGTCTAGCGGACGCCCTAGACTCCGACACACAGACGCCCATACCAAAGCGGCTTGAGGCTGCGGGCATTATCGAAGGCCAGCGCACCAATGTCGCTAGCGGCAGGGGCGAAAGTCATTTGAGACAGTATCCGAATCCGCGCCGCGCGCGTTCAGCACTACAAAGCGCCAATGGCGCGCAAGCCGGAAAAGTCTCGAGACGGCGATCGTGAAGCTCACAAAAGGTCGCCGACGGGTCTAGCCATTCTCGTTTCCAGCGGGGCGAGAAGATATCAAGTGGATTCACGACAAGGCACTCGAAGCGACGCCCACATGGGTCAGGGCTGCGAGACGCGAAAGCACCAGCTCATCAACCGGAGGAAAGAGAAGCCAGCCGGCGCAAGTGAGGTCGGAAATCTCTCCAGGGTGCCCATTCATCCACAGCTGTGCGACGCTGATTCGGTGCCTTGCTGCCAAACGCCCAAGCCAACTAGCAAAGGCCTCGTCATCAAGCGGCCGCGGCGCGACCGGCCAGGGCCTCCGCGATAAAGCAAGGAAGCCTCGTGACGCATTCTCGATGTGGTGTAGCTCGATCATCTCGCCGCCGTCGCGGATAGCGAGTCACTCGCAACGTTGAGCAAGCGGGAAACCTCCCCTGTTAGCTCGCCGCCAGCATGGCGTGGCCGTTATGGGAAGCCTGCCTTAGCGTTGGGGTATCAGCTGCCGCACTATCGCGGATCGGACGAACGCGCCGGCTTCCTGCCGCTGGAGCTCACTGGCTGCCGTGCGAATGGGGGGAGCCGCGCGGCGTTGTCGGCATCATCGACTTGCTGGACTCCGAGATTGCGCGCGCCGGCGCGACCGTCAAAGCGAGGGTTGGGGAGCGGTCGACGATCTGGGCGGTGGCCTGTTCGCGCCATACCCTCCAGGTATGGGTTGAGACAATCTGGGTCTTGGACATCGGAAACGTTGCGATCCATACTCCGACGAATGTCCGCACGCGTCCGACGGTATGAATGCGAGGACGCAGCGAAGCGGTACGCATCCATCGGGTCCCTCCTTGTCGAACTTCTGACCATCCCGCCAAAGCAATCTTCTAAGGAGGCACCGCACGTGCCGTTATCGGGCATCTGTTCGCGTGCATGAAGATGCCTGAAAGCCCTCTTTTGGAATGCGAAATTGGCGCGGCGATGGAGATCGCGGATGCTTGACCCCTGCCAAAGCCGCCCACAAGAACCAAGGAGACAACGCACATGATGCAATCGCGCACCGTCGGCGACCTGAAGATCACCCGCATTCTCGAGTACATGGGGCCAACGCACGATCCGGCCTTTCTCTTCCCCGACATCGACCGTGCCGTGCTCGACGCGAATGCGGACCTGATGGCGCCGCATCACTGGATCCCGCACATGAACAAGCTGATTGTGACCATCCAGTTCTGGGTCGTACACGCCGGTGACAGCATCATCGTGGTCGATACCGGCGTGGGCAACTTCAAGCCGCGCGCCGGCATTGCGCGCATGAACATGCTCAACACCCTTGTGCGCGAATGGATGATCGCGGCCGGCGCTCCGCCGGAGAGGGTCACCCATGTGGTGATGACGCACCTGCACGCGGACCACGTCGGCTGGAATACCACCTGGCAGGATAACCGCTGGGTGCCGACCTTCCCCAATGCGCGCTACTACATCCCCAAGAATGACTTCGTTTTTTGCGACGAGGGCCGCAACAAGGAGCCGGGCGTGGTGGACGTGTTCGGTGAGTCCTTCTTCGACAGCGTGATGCCGGTGGTCAGCGAAGGCCTCGCCGAGATGATGGTGCCCGGACAGGAGGTCGCCGGGTGCCTGCAGGTGGAGCCGGCAGCGGGCCACAGCCCTGGCCAGGTGGTTTTCCGCGTTCGTTCCCAGGGCGAGGAAGCGATCTTCTGCGGCGACATCCTGCACAGCCCGCTGCAGATCGTGCGCCCCGACGTGAACTCGGGCTACTGCATCCGTCCCGACCTGGCGCGCGCCACACGCCTGGCTTTCCTCAACCAGGCCGCTGACCGCGAGGCGCTGATCCTGCCAGTGCATTTCGGCGAAACTTACTGCGGCTACGTCAGGCGCCAGAGCCAGGGCTTCCGCTTCGAGCCGGCAACCTGGTAGCGGCTGGGCAGCATGGCCGTTCCCTTCGACATCACGGATTTCCGCCTCTTCGTCAACGTGGCGGAAACACGCAGCCTGACCCGCGGTGCGGAGCGCTCCTTCCTTTCCGTGCCGGCGGTCAGCAACCGCATCAAGAACCTCGAAGAGACGCTGGGGGTCCGCCTGCTGGAGCGCTCGCCCCAGGGTGTGACGCTGACGGCCGCCGGCGAAGTCTATCTGCTGCATGCCCGCGTGGTACTTGCCGAGCTGGAGCGGCTCACGGGGAACCTCCAGCCTTTCACGGCTGGCCTTTCCGGGCAGCTCAAACTGGTGGCCAACACCACGGCCATCACCGAGTACCTGCCCCCGGTCATCGGCGACTACCTCGCCACCCACCCTGATGTGCGCATCGACGTACGCGAACGCCTGAGCGACGACATCGTCCGCCTGGTGCGCGAAGGCGGCGCGGACCTCGGCATCATCTCCGGCAATGTGCCCACCGCGGGCCTGCAGGCGGTGCCCTTCGTCAAGAGCGCGCTAATCCTGGTGGCGCCGCTCGGCCATCCTTTGCTGGCAGAGGGTGACGTGTGGTTCGAGCAGTCGCTGGACTACGCCTTTGTCGCGCTGCTCGAGGGCAGCGCCTTCCAGGTATTCATGACACGCGCTGCCGGCGCGTTGCACAAGCCCATGACCATTCGCGTCCATGTGGCCAGCTACGATGCCATCTGCCGCATGGTGGCCGCCAACGCAGGCATCGCCATCATGCCCAAGGCCGCGTTCGCGCGCCTCAAGGGCGACCAGCGCATCGGCGCCTGCAACCTGCGTGATGACTGGGCCGTTCGCACCTTCCAGGTCTGTGCACGCGATCTGGATGGCCTGTCCAGCTTTGCACGCGAGTTTGCCAACCGGCTGATCGCCCGGTACGCGCCAGGTCGCAGCGGCTGATCGCGGAACGCGGATCTTCGCGCCCCTCCCTTCTTGCCTTCCGCTAATCCGCTGGCGACCGCTCGCACAGCTTTACCGTTCTGCAGTCGACGAGCGCTGCGGACGCCATTCGCATCACCTCATGGAAAACACTTGCCTGCGCTCGCCCCACGCCTTAACCCAGCGCTAAGGGCGCTTGCAAAAGCTGAAATTGTGCGCCCTCGGACCGCGTGGCAACCTAGATTCGCCAGACAACAATTGAAGCGAGACATGATCGACAAACTCTATGGAACGGCGCGCGAGGCCGTGGACGACGTCCCCGACGGCGCCACGATCGCGATCGGCGGATTCGGCGGCGCCGGCATGCCCGACGAATTGATCGACGCCCTGATCGAGCAGGGCGCCAGGGAACTGACCGTGGTCAGCAACAACGCCGGCAATGGCGACACCGGGCTGGCGGCGCTGCTCAAGACCCGCCGCGTGCGCAAGCTGGTGTGCTCCTTCCCGCGCCAACGCGATGCGTACGTATTTGAAGAACTGTACCGCGCCGGGCAGATCGAGCTGGAAGTCGTGCCGCAAGGCACGCTGGCCGAGCGCCTGCGCGCCGCCGGAAGCGGCATCGGCGCCTTCTACACCCCCACCGGTTACGGCACGCTGCTGGCTGAGGGCAAGGAGACACGCCAGATTGACGGTCGCGGCTACCTGCTCGAGCATCCCCTCCCTGTCGACGTCGCGCTGATCAACGCCGCGGCGGCCGACCGCTGGGGCAACCTCATCTACAACAAGACCGCGCGCAACTTCGCGCCCGTCATGGCGATGGCGGCAAGCCAGACAATCGCGGCCGTGGCTCGCGTCTGCGAACTGGGCGAACTGGACCCCGAGGACGTCGTGACGCCCGGGATTTTTGTTAGCCGCGTGGTGCTGCGCGATGGCGCAGTCGCACAAGCTGAAGTCATGCAGGCAGGGTGAGAACGATGGACCAAGTGGCAAGACACCTACTGGCCGCGCGCGTGGCGCGGGACATTCCCAACGGATCCTATGTCAACCTCGGTATCGGCCTGCCCACACTGGTGGCCAACCACCTGCCCCGGCACCGCGAGGTCGTCCTGCACAGCGAAAACGGCGTGCTTGGGCAGTGGTCGGCCGCGGAACCAGGCCAGGAGGACTGGGACCTGATCAACGCCGGCAAGGAGGCGATCCGCTTGGAGAAAGGCGCGGCGTTTTTTCACCACGCCGACGCCTTCGGCATGATGCGCGGCGGCCATCTAGACATCTGCGTGCTCGGTGCCTTTCAGGTATCGGAGCGTGGTGACCTGGCCAACTGGCATACCGGGGCACCTGATGCCATCCCCGCCGTGGGCGGCGCGATGGATCTGGCCATTGGGGCCAAGCGCGTGTTCGTCATGATGGACCATCTGACCAAGGACGGGGCCAGCAAGCTGCGCCGCCAGTGCAGCTATCCGTTGACAGGAGTCGCCTGTGTGAGCCGCGTGTACACCGAACTCGGCACGTTCGCCATCGGTCCTCTTGGCGTTTCGGTCATCGAGATCATCGGCGACATGCCTGCGCAGACGCTCCAGTCGGTTACCGACGTGGAACTCGACTTCACCACCATGGTAAGAGCCGAGTACGCCTAGCACGGGGCACGAAAGTCGGCGCCTGGCGCCTACCCGCGCACCAGCGTCGGCGAATCATAGAGAACGACGGACAGAAACAGGAGACAACCATGCTAACTTGGTACAAGACTGGGACACCCCAGCAAAAGAAGACGTTTTGGGCTTGCTATTCGGGCTGGGCGCTGGATTCCTTCGACATGCAGATGTTCAGCTTTCTGCTGCCCGCCCTGACGCTTGCGTGGGGCCTGACCAAGGCGGAAGTCGGCGTGCTCGGCACCGTGGCGCTGATCGTTACCGCCATCGGCGGCTGGGGTGCCGGCATCCTCAGCGACCGCTACGGCCGCGCGCGCATCCTGGTGCTGGCGATCATCTGGTTCACACTGTTCGGCGTACTCGCCGGCTTCGCCCAGACGTATAACCAGCTCGTGGTCGCCCGCACGCTGCAGGGCCTGGGCTTTGGCGGTGAATGGGCGGTCGGCGCGGCGCTGATGGCAGAAGTGATCGACCCCAAGCACCGCGGCAAGGCCATGGGCTATGTGCAATCGGGCTTCGCGCTGGGCTGGGCGTTGGCGGTCGTCGTGGCCACGCTGCTGCTGGCCTGGCTTCCGCAGGAGATGGCATGGCGCGTGGCGTTCTGGAGCGGCATCATCCCGGCGTCGATCGTGCTGTTCATTCGGCGCCATATCAAGGACGCGCCCATATTCGAGCGCGCACGGCAGAGTCGCGCACCGCGTGCTTCGCTGGCCTCGGTGTTCAGCCGCAAATACGGGCGTTCACTGATTCTGTCGAGCGTACTGGTGATTGGGCTACAGGCCGGCTGCTACGCCATCCTGGTCTGGCTGCCGTCGCTGATTAACCAGCGGGGGGTCGCTGCCAGCTCGATGATCGTCACTGTCTTCATCATGGCATTCGGCTCGTTCTGCGGCTTCGCGGTGGCGGCCGATCTTTGCGATCGAATCGGGCGCCGCCCCACGCTGATCCTGCTGTCGATGTGCGCGTGGGTCGTCACCGTCAGCTATATGCTGCTGCCACTGAACACCACGCTCGCCGCCATCCTCGGTTTCCTGGTCGGCTTCTCGGCAATCGGCATGTTCGCCGCCCTCGGGCCCTTCCTCAGCGAACTGTTTCCCACCAATGTGCGCACAACCTGCATGGGCTTCGCTTACAACGTGGGCAAGTCGGTCGGCGCGGGCTCCGTCGTTGGCGTCGGCGTCTTGTCCACCCAAATCGGCCTGGCCAATGCCATGGGGGCATTCTGCCTGGTGGCCTATGCCTTCGCAGTGTTCGGCATACTGCTGCTGCCCGAGACACGCGGCATCGCCATCGAGAACATCGGCGAAGAGGACGACAACTATGAGGTAGGGCAACTGGCCGACTCAGCGCGGGCACATACCTGATGAACGCAGGACCAAGAATCGAGCCAATTCAGAACCAAGGGGAGTCAACATGATTCGCATGCTGTACCTGCTGGTCAAGCCAAAAGGCATGTCCGTGGAAACTTTCCGCGCGGAATGCCTGCGCCACTACGAGATGTCGCACAATGTGCCGGGCCTGCACAAGTATGAAGTCCGCCTCATCGCCGAGCAGCCAACCGACACCCATGTGCCATTCTTCGACATCGGCCACGTCGACGCCATCGGCGAATGCTGGTTCGAGAACGAAGCTGCCTACTCCAGCTATTTGGCATCCGACATCCGCAAGGCGTGGTTCGAGCACGGCAAAACCTTCATCGGCCAACTCAAGCCATTCCGTACCGCGCCGGTCGCCGGCAACGACACCGCTGGCTGAGCGCCCATCCGCTGGAAAGACCACAAGTAGCAGGGCCGCGCCGGTACGCGGCCGGCCTCGCCCGCCCTACATTCAACAGGCAAGGAGACACCATGCTTTACTGCGTTCAGATGGACGTGAAAATTCCAGACTCCCTCCCGGCAGACCGCGCCGACGCCATCAAGACAGCCGAGAAGGCGCGTGCTATCGAAATTTAGCAGGCTGGCAAATGGCCGCACCTTTGGCGCGTGGTGGGACGCTATTCCAACGTCAGCATCTTCGATGTCGAAAGCAACGATGAATTGCACGAGCTGCTGTCGTCGCTGCCGCTGTTTCCCTATATGACCATCCAGGTTACGCCGCTAGCTTGCCATCCGTCGGCGATTTGAGGCTCGTCGGGGGAATCTGTGGGTAGTTTGAGGCGATTTACGAGGGACAAAGGAAGCGATAGAGCTTCTTGCAGGTCGCGTCGAAAGAGCTCTGGGCATCTTCACTAAGATGCCGAGTTATCAAGGGATCACCGTATTCATGGATCTGGCTGAGAACGAGCGCATTGGCATCCAGCGCGGCTGCATGCTTGTCTTCGTAACGGACTTCAATGAGATGGCCGCCGAGTATCCAGAGGTTATCGCGGTGGCGGTACAACGTCTTGCGCGCATATCCCTGTGCGAGCAGGTATTGCAGGAAAGGCGTGAACACTTCTACGATCGCCTGGCCAGGCGGGATGTCCTCGTTGTCGAAGCGCCATGAAGCGGGCCAGTCCTTAAGGTCCGGGACGTAGCGCGCCAGTGCATCGAGATCCGGGGCGACAATAGCGGCTTTGCCCTTGTCGCTTCTGAACCTGCTAACCATGTTGCTGACCCGCCTGCTCAATGCCTGTCATCATATTCCCGGTTTCGTTTATGAAGGTGCGCGGCTGTGCGAGGCAACCCGGCCATCGAGATCGACGTACGGCCGCGCAAGGGCTCGAAGCCAATCTGCTCATGCTGTAGCCAGCCTGCGCGGGGTTACGACACGCTCGCACAGCGCAGGTTCGAGTTTATTCCGGTCTGGGGTTTTGCCGTGTTCCTGCTCTATACCATGCGGCGCGTCGATTGTCGTGACTGTGGCGTCAAGGTCGAAGCCCTGCCGTGGGCCAATGGCAAGCACACGCTCACGCGGGCTTACATGCTGTTCCTGCCGCAGTGGGCACGCAAGCTGTCGTGGAAGGAGACGGCACAAAGCTTCCGCACCAGTTGGGAGAAAGTCTTCAACGCAGTGGAGTGGGTGGTCGACTGGGGGCTGTGCCATCGCGAACTCGGTACGATCCGTGCCTTTGGCGTCGACGAAATCCAGTATGGTCGTGGACACAAGTACCTCACACTGGTCTACCAGATCGAGGCTGGCTGCACCCGTCTGCTATGGGTTGGGCAGGAGCGCACGAAAGAAAGCTTCGCGAAGTTCTTCGCCATGATCGGAAAACAGCTTTGTGAGAAGATTGAGTTCGTCTGCTCGGACATGTGGAAGCCCTACCTTGAGATGATAGCGCTGCATTGCCCCAATGCGCTGAATATCCTGGACCGTTTCCACATCGTTGCGAAGATGAATAAGGCCATCGATGAGGTCCGCGCTGACGAATCACGCCGCATGGTCCGCGATGGATACGAGCCGGTGCTCAAGAAGTCCCGCTGGTGCCTGCTCAAACGTCCGGAAAACCTGACCGACAGACAGCGACTGCGCATGCGTGACTTGTTGCAGTACAACCTGCGCACCGTGCGGGCCTGGCTGCTCAAAGAGGAATTCCAGCAGCTCTGGGATTACATCTCACCGGTCTGGGCCGGAAAGTTCCTCGACCAGTGGTGTAATCAGGTGATGCGCTCGCGCATCGAGCCAATGAAGAAGTTCGCCCGCACCGTGCGTGCCCACCGTGAGCTGATCCTCAACTACTTCCATGCGCGCAAGCAGTTCTCCAGCGGCATCATCGAGGGTCTGAACAACAAGGCCAAAGTCACCATGAGAAAATCGTACGGATTCCGAACCTTCAGGGCGACGGAAATCGCGCTATATCATCAATCTTCCTGAGCCTCCGTCAACCCACACTGACGAACCCGATTTGAAGACTCAGGAGTAGTTTCAAGCATGGGCGGCGTCGCCGTCGAATGGTCTGAGCGGCCGCGATCATTCCACCTGCGACCGGATCTTGTCATTGGGTGCAGCAGCCTGGATTTGTAGATCTGCAAGTGCGCGCCGCTGCCGCCCTCCCGTCACACCGCCGATGTTCTAGCGGTGCGGCAGGGACGCCGATTCCGATCTAGTCACGGGACCTGCCGCGCGTTAGCTGGTCGACTTGCTTGTTCGAGACCACGGCCTGAAGCTGTCGCAGCAATTCTTTCGAACTGCGAATGAACAAGCAGTCCGAACGCTGGCGCCACATCGGCTTCGCGCTCGATCACTCTGACTACGATCACCTTGGAGTACGCGCGGCCATCATGCTGACCGCCGGCTTCGAGGGCCCCGAGGACAGCGCCGGCGGCACCTGCGGCAAGCCATGCTGGACGGACTCCCGCGTCAACATCCGCCGGCGGCGGGCCAGCGACAGGTCGTGGCCGAGCTTTACCAGCGCGCGGCCCACCGGCGTTGGCCGTGTCGCAGCATTCTTCTTAGCGCTCATATATGAGCGCTTGTTCGCGTTAGGGCGTTCCATGTGAGCGTTTACATGTCTAGTGCTCGGGCTCACTACTATTGAGCCCAAAACAGCATGCGTCAACTGCGCAATCGCATTACCGATTACATATAAGCGATTAGGTCGCTTCTTCGCTCATTCATGAGCGATAAGATGCTTCTGTTGCTCGGAAAGCGGCGGACCGGATCTGGCATGCGATGCAGTCGGTCCCGAAGGCGCCCCGGCGCGGGCCGGTCAGACCGCTACATGCCGGCGCTTGAACTGCCGGGCTGAGCCCGAATCGAGGCCAGTTTCACGTATAACGTACTCCTCGAAATACCCAGTGTCCGGGCGGCCATAGACATGTTTCCATGGGCATTCGCGATCGCGTCGAGTATCGCTTGCCTCTCCATTTCCTCAAGACGACCAAATGAAACAGGTAATGACGTCGAGGTTGATACGGAAAGGGAGTCCTTTGGCGTCTGTGCGATGCTCGGGGGAAGCAGAGAAGTATCGATGATGTTGCCTTCGCTGAGCGCGAACATCACCTCGAAGACATTCTGCAGTTCACGTATGTTACCCGGCCAGCGATGGCTCAGAAGCGCCTGGCGCACGGCGGGTTCAAGCTGCTTGGGCGCACAGCTATACTTGCGTGCCAGTTTGCTGTTGAGATGCTCGATGATTGCCTCGATATCGCCAGGCCGGTCGCGCAGCGGCGGTAGCGGCAGGCTGACCACGCAGAGGCGGTGGTACAGGTCTTCGCGGAAGCGCCCGGCGGCGATCTCCTTCTGCAGATCACGGTTCGTGGCTGCGACGACGCGCACCGAAACGCGCCGCTCGCGGGTATCGCCCAGGCGGACCACAACGCCATCCTGCAGCACGCGCAACAGGTGGGGCTGCATGTCTAGCGGCAGCTCCCCGAGCTCGTCCAGGAAGAGCGTGCCGCCGTCGGCCTGCTCAAATTTCCCCGGAAGACCACCACGACGGGCACCTGTAAAAGCTCCATCGGTATAGCCAAAGAGTTCGCTGGCCAGGAGCTCACGGGTAAAAGCGCCGCAATTGACGGCAATGAATGGACCCTCGGGGCGCTTACCCGCCCGATGCAGCGCCCGGGCAAACAGTTCTTTTCCTGCTCCTGTCTCGCCGAGGAGCAGTACGGGCAGATCCAGAGGGGCGATACGACGGGCGCGTGCCTTGGTCGCCTCCAGCACCTCACTTCCCCCGATGATCTCGCCAAACGCATCGTTTCCTGCCATTGTCGCCGTGACAGTGGCTGTGGCCGTGGACAGCGATACAGCGCTTCGATTCTGGCGCGTCCCGAGCGGGATCACCAGCATCGTACCCAGCATCCCGTCATGGTCCTTCACCGGGTGCAGCCATTCGGAGCGCAGCCATTCCGGGTGTTGGCAGGACCGATCGATCTGGGGCAGTGCAAGGTTGAGTCCTGGCACCTGGCCGCCGACTTCCAACGGCAGCCGCACGTCATAGCTCTCCCGCGCCACCTGCGCATTTCCGTTAGCACGGACAATGCGTCCACGGCTGTCGACGAGCACAACGTAATCGCTCGCGTAACGGATGAAATGGTCGATGGCTCGGGTCAGCAGTCGCTCGTGGAGTGCAACGTCGCGGCGTGCCAGTTCGCTTTCGATCTGTCTGGCTGCAGCCACCACCAGCCCCAAGGTGTGGCCATGGAAGGTTTCCTTGACGCCAGAAACATCCACGACTCCCAGCAGGGTGCGACTAAATGGGTCAAGAATGGGAGCCGCAGCGCAAGTCCAGCGCTTGACGTCAAGGCAGAAATGCTCGTCGGCATGGATCTGAACCGGAGCGGCGGTGGCGATCGCGGTGCCGATGGCATTGGTGCCGATGACATCCTCATTCCAGCAGCCACCGGTGGCCAGGTTGATCCCCTCGCCGATGCTGCGGGCCCTGGTCTCGCCATTGAGGTGGAGAACGGTGCCGCCCGGGTCGCAAAGCATGATGAGGGTGCCGCATTCCCGCAGGATATCGCGCAGGCCCTCGAGTGCCGGACGCGCGGCCTCGCAGAGCTCCCGGTTCTGCCGCTGCAACTGACGGACACGTTCGGCGGCAGCTCCCGGTGCGGAGTGCCTGGCAGGGTCAACGGCCTCGGAACGACACCGCTGCCACGACGCCAGGACGACGCTGCGCACACCTGCCACTTCCAGGGGCTGGTCCTGCACAAAACGCTCCCAGGCGGAGGCCACGACGGGTTCGTCGCCGAGGCGGGGGATCAGGGTGCCGCAACGAGAAAACGGCATGGGACGATCGCTCTCAATTGACTGGAGTAACCGTATCCGCGTGCCATCGCCAAGTCAATAAATCTCTTTTCAAATCAATAATTTGTGCTTTGCAGCATACCAATGGAAGGTGTCCGGTTTCCGGCCATCGCAGCGAAAAGTGTCCGGAAACCGGACAGCGACAGCAGCGCTCTCAGACAAGCGCGGTAGCGGTGACCGCAGCCGCCACGAACGGCCGCCCGTATGCACGGTGGCCGATGAGGCGTAAGCCAGCATGCCCTAGTCTTTCCCGATGCGACAGAGGCACGGGCTCACGATAACGATTGCGTTGAATTCACGAACGTCCCGCCCTTGAATCCGACTCGGGAAACCGCTCGCAGCACGGACACACTTCGCAAGGCCATTACCGTGAGCCGCCCGACAGCTTTGCACGCGCCAGCCAGCACAGCGCTTGCCCAAGACTTCCATAAGTCGACCTGATCACTGCGGCTCTCGCCATATAGGCACCACATACAGAAGTGCTCACAGTTGTTGGAAATCAGGCGATAGCGGTCCTCGCCGATGCGGGAGTAGGCGCGTTGGACCGCTTCCACACCGGCGAACCTGGCACCGGGGCTTTGCCGGACCCAGACCAGATGCCCATGCGCAAATTCTGCGAGCGTGACCTCGAGCACCGGGGCGCGACGCAGTGACAGCGACAGCCCAGCGTAATGCACGACCTTGCCGCCCCCCGCATAGACGCCATGATGCGTGTACCAGAGTCGATCGGTGACGAGATGGGTTCCGATCGCCAGGTTCGTGTCGGCAACCGCTTCGACAATCAGGCGCCTTGACCTCATTGAATTCTTCATGGGCTTCACCACGTTCCGCTGCCATTCGCGTGAAGCCAGCGCATAGCGCGTGCCAGCGCTACAGCGATCTGCGCGGCGGAGCGCAGGAACGTCAGGGTCCATCGGCGTCCATCGCGGCAGCGACAGGGCAGACCTCCATGCCGCCCACGCCTGGCGCGATCCGCATTGGGCAATCGTCAATGCTCCAACAGCTAAATGCCGGGGCTTGCCTAAGGCCAATCGCATCAATCGCTGGCCAAAGAGCGTCCGATTCCCGGACACCGCTGCATAGGGCGTCGTGAATCCGGACACTCACGCCAGGCATGCCGCGACCAGCGACGTGGTCAGGCAATGCCGGCAACTCGTTGATTTCAATCGCCTGCCGGGGCTGCTCTCTGGTGCCAGCCAGGGCCTGGCACAAGCTTTGCCATGGATGAGTCGTGGGAGATCCCACCATGACTACACCAATGACAGGAGGCAGTATGCAACCGCAGTCCACCGTACAGGTGATGGGCATCGATGCTGGTGGCACGATGACCGACACTTTCTTCGTTCGCTCGGATGGCCGCTTCGTGGTCGGCAAGGCGCAGAGCAATCCCGGCGACGAATCCCTTGCCATCTACAACTCTTCCGAAGATGCCCTCGCCCACTGGGACCGGACAGTGGACGACGTTTATCCGGAGTTGGTGACTTGTGTCTATTCCGGGACGGCCATGCTCAACCGCATTCTCATGCGCAAAGGCCTTGCCGTCGGCCTCATCTGCAACCGCGGCTTCGAGCAGATCCATTCGATGGGCCGTGCGTTGCAGAGCTATCTGGGCTATGCCCTGGAGGACCGCATCCACCTGAACACCCACCGCTACGATGAGCCACTGGTGCCCGTCTCGCGCACACGCGGCGTCACCGAGCGTACCGACGTGCAGGGGAAGGTGGTCATCCCCCTGCGTGAAGACGAGGTTCGCCAGGCTACCCGGGAGCTGGTCGAGGCCGGCTCGCAAGCCATCGTCATTTGCCTGCTGCAATCCCACAAGAACGAATCCAGCGAGCAACGCGCCCGTGACATCGTGCGCGAAGAGCTTAAAAAGCTGAAGGCGAATATCCCGGTCTTCGCCTCGGTGGACTACTACCCGTCGCGCAAGGAGAGCCACAGGATGAATACCACCATCCTTGAGGCTTACGGTGCGGAGCCTTCGCGCCAGACCTTGAAGAAGGTGAGCGACCGGTTCAAGAAACACGGCGCCAGGTTCGACCTGCGGGTGATGGCCACGCACGGCGGCACCATCAGCTGGAAGGCCAAGGAACTCGCGCGCACGATCGTGTCCGGTCCCATCGGCGGCGTCATCGGCTCCAAGCTTCTGGGCGAGTATCTGGGCGACGAGAACATAGCCTGCTCCGACATTGGCGGCACAAGCTTCGACGTGGCCCTGATCACCAAGGGCAACTTCGCCATCAAGTCCGATCCCGACATGGCCCGCCTGGTGCTCTCCCTGCCCCTGGTGGCAATGGACTCGGTCGGCGCCGGCGCCGGCAGCTTCGTGCGTCTCGACCCCTACAGCAAGTCGATCAAGCTTGGCCCCGACAGCGCCGGCTACCGCGTCGGCACCTGCTGGCCGGAAAGCGGCCTCGACACGGTGTCCGTTTCCGACTGCCACGTCGTGCTCGGCTACCTGAACCCGGAGAACTTCCTGGGCGGTGCCATCAAGCTCGACGTGCAGCGCGCCCGCGACCACATCAAGGCGCAGATCGCCGACCCGCTCGACCTGTCGGTCGAGGATGCCGCCGCCGGCGTCATCGAGCTGCTCGATCTCACGCTCTCCGAGTACCTGCGCGCCAACATCAGTGCCAAGGGCTACAACCCGGCGGAATTCACCTGCTTCTCCTACGGCGGCGCCGGCCCGGTGCACACCTACGGCTACACCGGGGGCGTCGGCTTCAAGGACGTCGTCGTGCCGGCCTGGGCAGCCGGCTTCTCGGCTTTCGGCTGCGCCTGCGCCGACTTCGAGTACCGCTACGACAAGTCAGTGGACCTTGGTGTTGCCCAGCACGCCCCCGACGCCGACAAGGAAGCCGCCTGCAAGAGCCTGCAGGAAGCCTGGTCTGAACTGGCAGTCAAGGTCATCGACGAATTCGTCCTCAACGGCTACAAGCCCGAGGACGTGCTGCTGATCCCCGGCTACAAGATGCAGTACATGGGCCAGCTAAATGACCTCGAGATCGTCTCGCCGGTGACCAGCGCCGCCACCGCTGCCGACTGGAACCAGATCGTCGAGGCCTTCGAGAACACCTACGGCCGCGTCTACGCGAGCTCCGCCCGCTCGCCGGAACTGGGCTTCTCGATCACCGGCGCCATCCTGCGCGGCACCGTCGTGACCCAAAAGCCTGTGCTGCCGGAAGACCCGGATGCCGGCCCCACGCCGCCCAGCGAAGCATATCTTGGCACCCGTCCCTTCTACCGCCACAAGAAGTGGGTGGATGCCGCGCTCTGGAAGATGGAAGCCCTCAAGGCCGGCAACCATATCGTGGGTCCCGCCATCATCGAATCCGACGCCACGACCTTTGTCGTGCCCGACGGCTTCGAAACCACGATCGACAAGCACCGCCTGTTCCATCTCAAGGAAGTGAAGTAAGGAGACCCGCCATGAACATGATGAGCAATAAAGAAATCGGCTTCGCCGACCTGCTGCAGAACGGCCAGACGCTCAAGCAGCACCGCGACGGCATCATCGAGCGCACCAAGGCCACCGGCCACTACAACGGCCTTGAGAAGCTGGAATTCCGGGACAGCGACCCGATCGGCTACGAGAAGCTGTTCTCCAAGCTGCGCGGCGGCCTGGTGCATGCCCGCGAGACCGCCAAGAAGATTGCCGCCAGCCCCATCGTCGAGCAGGAAGGCGAACTCTGCTTCACGCTCTACAACGCCGCAGGTGACTGCGTCCTGACCTCGACCGGAATCATCATCCACGTCGGCACCATGGGCGCGGCGATCAAGTACATGATCGAGAACAACTGGGAAGCCAACCCCGGCATCAACCCCGGCGACATGTTCACGACCAATGACTGTGCCATTGGCAATGTCCACCCCTGCGACATCGCCACCATCGTGCCGATCTTCTGGGAACGCCAGCTGATCGGCTGGGTCGGCGGCGTCACGCACGTGATCGACACCGGCTCGGTGACTCCGGGCTCAATGTCAACCGGCCAGACCCAGCGCTTCGGCGACGGCTACATGATCACCTGCCGCAAGACCGGGGTGAATGACGAGCCGCTGCGCGACTGGCTGCACGAGTCCCAGCGCTCAGTGCGCACGCCCAAGTACTGGATCCTCGACGAAAAGACCCGCATCGCCGGCTGCCACATGATTCGCGACCTGGTCGAAGAAGTGATTCGTGCCGACGGCATCGAGGCCTACGAAAAATTTACCTACGAGGTCATCGAAGAAGGCCGCCGCGGACTGCAGAGCCGTATCAAGGCCATGACACTGCCGGGCAAGTACCGCAAGGTCTCCTTTGTCGACGTGCCATACAAGCATGAAGACGTGCAGGTCTCCAACGCCTTCGCCAAGCTCGACTCCATCATGCATTCGCCGGTGGAAATGACCATCAGGCCGGACGGAAAGTGGCGCCTCGATTTCGAGGGAGCGAGTCGCTGGGGCTGGCACACATTCAACGCCCATCAGGTGGCATTCACTTCCGGAATCTGGGTGATGATGTGCCAGACCCTGGTGCCCACTCAGCGCATCAACGACGGTGCCTACTTCGCCACCGAGTTCCGCCTGCCAAAGGGCACCTGGTGCAATCCGGATGACCGCCGCACCGGCCACGCCTACGCCTGGCACTTCTTGGTCTCCGGCTGGGCGGCCCTGTGGCGCGGTCTCTCACAGTCCTATTTCAGCCGCGGATATCTGGAAGAGGTCAACGCCGGTAACGCCAACACCTCCAACTGGCTGCAAGGCGGCGGCATCAATCAGGATGGCGAGATTCACGCGGTCAACAGCTTCGAAGCCAGCTCCTGCGGTACGGGCGCCTGCGCCGTCAAGGATGGCCTCAACCACGCCGCAGCCATCTGGAACCCGGAAGGCGACATGGGTGACATCGAGATCTGGGAGATGGCCGAGCCACTGCTCTACCTCGGCCGGAACGTCAAGGCCAACTCCGGCGGCTATGGCAAGTACCGTGGCGGTTGCGGGTTCGAGACGCTGCGCATGGTGTGGAACGCCCAGGACTGGACCATGTTCTTCATGGGCAACGGGTTCATGAACAGCGATTGGGGCATGATGGGCGGCTATCCCTCAGCCACTGGCTACCGCTTTGAGGCGCACAAGACGGGGCTGGACAAGCGCATCGCCATCGGCGATTCCTTGCCTCTGGGCGGCGACATCGATCCGGGCAAGCCCGACTACGAGCGCCACATTGACGCCACCGCTGTCGTAAAGCGCGACAAGCAGTGCATCACTACTGAGGACTGCTACGCCAACCACGACCTCTACCTGAACTACTTGCGCGGCGGTCCCGGCTTCGGTGACCCCATCGACCGGGATCCGAAGGCCGTCGAGGCGGACCTCAACCAGAAATTCCTGCTGCCGGATTACGCGCAAAAGGTCTACGGCGCCGTCTTCACCCAGGACGCCAAGGGCGGGTTCACAGTGGATGCAGTCAAGACCCAGGCCCGCCGTGCCGAGATCCGCAAGGAACGGCTCGCCCGCGCCCTGCCGACGCGCGAATGGATGAAGGAAGAGCGCGAACGCATCCTGAACAAGCACGCGTCCATCCAGGTGCAACACATGTTCGCCACCAGCTTTGCCCTGTCCGAGAAGTTCACGCGGGAGTTCAAGGAATTCTGGAATCTCCCCGCGGACTGGCAGGTACTGGAGGAGGAGCTGGGCGTGCCCTCGTACGGCGCCAAGCACCGCATGGACCTCTCCCTGCTGCCCGACGTCACCACCGTCGTCCAGGTCGAAGAGTAATCACCGAATCAAGGAGTCAAACAATGTCTGCCTACACCAATGAACAGGTCGCCCACCTCGTCGAGGGCTCCCTCGACTGGGAAACCACCTTCCGCATGCTCTCGATGCCCAAGGATGACAGCCGGTTCCAGCAGTACCTTGCGGCCCTGCAGGCCAAGGTGAGCTTTCCGGACCGCATCGTGCTTCCGCTCGGCCCGCATATGCATATCGTGCAATCGGCCAGCACCATGAAGTGGGTGGTCAAGTGCGATTGCGGCCACGAATTCTGCGACTACCGCGAGAACTGGAAACTGCATGCCTCGATCTACGTGCGCGACACCGAGGAGGCAATGACCGAGGTCTATCCCAGGCTCATGGCCCCCGACACCCAGTGGCAGGTATATCGCGAGTACTACTGCCCGGCGTGCGGCACCATGCACGACGTCGAAGCACCCACCCCGTGGTATCCGGTGATCCACGACTTCGAGCCGGACATCGAGGCTTTCTATAAGGAATGGGTGCACCTGCCGGTGCCGGAGCGCGCCCCGGACTGATCGCAGCGTGAAGAGCGGGGGCAGGCACTGCCTGTCCCCTGCAGACAACGGTAAAAACGGGAGGCAGCATGAACCCCAACCTTGCGCAAATGCTCGTCCGCACGGCCCGCGCCTATCCCGATCAGGCAGCGCTCTATCTCGGCACGGAGGCGCTATGTACCTTCGAGCAGCTCGCCGACCGCGTCGCGCGCTGCGCCTGCGGCCTGCGTGACTGGCTCGGGTTGCATGCCGGGGAGCGGGTCGCGCTGATCATGAAGAACTGCCCGCAGTACGTCGAGCTTTTGTATGGCATCTGGCACGCGGGCCTGTGTGCCGTACCGATCAACGCCAGGCTGCATCCGCGCGAAATACAAGGGATTGTGCAGGACAGTGGCGCCCGCCTCGGCTTCGTCGCCGATGCCGATGCCGATGACGAAGCGATGCCTGGCGCCCGGACCATCGTGGTCGGCTCCACCGACTACCATGCCCTGTTTGCCGCACACGGCATGCCGGTCACCGATGTTGCCGAAGACGCCCTCGCCTGGCTGTTCTACACCAGCGGCACGACCGGCAAGCCCAAGGGGGTCATGCTCTCGCACCGCAATCTGACCGCCATGTCGCGGGCCTATGCCAGCGCGGTCACTCGCGTCGTTCCGGGCGACAGCCTGATTCATGCTGCGCCAATGTCCCACGGGTCGGGGCTCTACGTGGTCCCCCACATTGCCGAAGGTGCGGGTCAGGTGATTCCACCTTCCGGCGGCTTCAATGTCGCCGAGCTGGCAGGGCTGGTCGCCGCACACCAGCGCCCGAGCTTCTTCGCCGCGCCGACGATGCTCAACCGCCTGGTCGAGTACGCGCGCCGGACCCGGGCTGACTTCTCCAATCTCAAGGCCGTAGTCTGTGGCGGTGCGCCCCTCTATGTGGAGGACGAGATCGCCGCAATCGAGTGCGTGGGCCCCCGCATCGCTCAGATCTACGGCCAGGGCGAAAGCCCGATGACCATTACCGCCCAGCCGCCCCACGAGATCGCCCGCGCCTATGCCGTCGGCGACCTCAAGGCGCTGGCTTCGGTCGGGCGTACCTTGCCCGGCGTAGAGATTCGCATCGCCGATGCCGACGACCGTGCGCTCCCGGTGGGGGAAATCGGTGAAGTCGTGGTGCGCGGGCCCACCGTGATGCAAGGCTATTGGAACAACCCGGCGGCCAGTGCGGCGACGCTGCGCAATGGCTGGCTGCATACCGGCGATGTCGGGTGTCTTGACGAGCAGGGGCAGCTCACGCTGAAGGACCGCAGCAAGGACACGATTATCAGCGGTGGCTCCAACATCTACCCGCGTGAGGTGGAGGACGCCCTGCTCGCCCATGCCGCTGTGGCTGAAGTCTCCGTGCTCGGCCGCAGCCATCCCGTCTGGGGAGAGGAAGTGGTGGCCGTCGTCGTGCTGAAGGCCGGGATGCGGATGACCCGGTCTGAACTGGATCAGTGGTGCCTGCAACGGATCGCCAGATTCAAGCGGCCGAAAGCCTATCTGTTCGTCAATGCGTTGCCGAAGAACAGCAACGGCAAGGTACTCAAGACGGCGCTACGCGAGCTGTTGGCCCAAGGTGGCGAACAGGCGAATGCCAGGACCTGGCGCTGGCAGCTCGCGTAAAGCGCGCTAGATGTGCTTGTGCAGCCCCGCTTCGTTCAACGCGCACAGCGCCATGGCCGACCAGTCGTGCTCGGCCCCGATGCCTTGCGCGCGCACGGCGAGAAAGCGGTCGCGAACCAGGCTGGCGAGCGGCAGCGGAATNGGCAGCGGAACCCCGAGCGCCTCGGCAGCCGCCAGCATCAGCCGATTGTCCTTCTGGCCCAGCGGCAGCGCAAAGCCCGCCGGCTGGAAGCGCTGCGAGGCGATCATTGGGCCATAGATCTTGTACGGCGGCGCATTGAAGTTCGCGTTCGTCAGCAGCCCGATCAGGTGCGCCGGGTCGATGCCCGCCTTGCCCGCCACCGCGCAGGCTTCGCCCAGAGTCTCGATGATGACCGACAGCATGAAATTGCCGATCAGCTTCACGAGGTTGGCCTGCGAAGGGTCTGCGCCGACGATGCCGACGGACTGCCCGAGCTGTTCCAGCAGCGGCACCGCGACCTTCAGATGCTCATCCGCGCCCGCGGCCATGACGAAGAGCTTGCGCGCCGCCGCGGCGTCCGGCCGGCCAAACACCGTCGCCGAGACCAGCCCCGAACCGGCTTCGCGATGCCGGGCGGTGAGTTCCTGCGCCGTATCCACGCCGATGGTGCTGACCGAGATATGCACGCCGCCCGGCTTGAGGGTCGCCAGAATCCCCGTTTCGCCAAGCGTCACCGCTTTCAGTGCGGCGTCATCGGCGACCACCGAAAAGACAACGTCTGCCAGGTATGCCGCCTGCGCGGGACTGGACGCGACCGTCGCCCCCGCCTTGCGCAGCGGTTCGCTGCGTGCGGGATTGCGGTTGTAAACCTGCACCTTGTAGCCAGATTCGACAAGGTTCATGGCCATCGCAGCGCCCATTGCGCCAAGGCCGACAAATCCGATCTGCATGATGAATCTCCTCGGGTTGAACGGCCGTGCTAGCGCAGCGACGGCGCCATGAATTCCGGGCCGACGGGATCGGTCACATGCCGTGCAAGCAATGCGTCGATATCGGACAGGTCCTGTGCGCTCAGCCGCCATCCGTATGCGTCGCCGATGCCGCGCAACTGGTCGGGACGCCGCGCGCCCCACAGCGCAATCGTCGGTCCCTGGTCGAGAACCCAGCGGATTGCCAGGGCGAGCACCGATTTGCCATGGGAGGACCTGGCGCGCGCCGCGGGCGTCAGCTTCCGCACGCTGAATGCGGTTTGCCACCGCCACCATGGCATCTCGCCGATGGAACTGCTGCGCAATATCCGCCTAGACGCGGTACGCACTCGCCTGCTGCTCGACCCCGGCGCCAGCATTACTGAAACCGCGCTGGCACTCGGCTTCGGTCATCTTGGCCGCTTCGCCGCCTATTACGCGGCACGCTTCAATGAGTTGCCCAGCGACACGCAGAAGCGGCGGACTTAGTTGACCGGATCCCCTGGGATGGAGCGATGGCTCCCATCCGCGTCGGGAGTTGACCGAGCCAAGCGTTAATTTCATCGTCGTTCGATGTAGCCAGCCGCGCCGATGCCAGGGAAGCAACCCTCCCGGCGGCTAAAGTCATGCCAAGATACGCCCTTATGCTCTGCAGAGCATAAGGGCCTCAAGATTTTTCGCGACAGACTGCAGGCATCGATCGCTGACGAACTCGCCAAACCGATTCCAGCTTGACGGCTCCCGCCACGAAATCCAAAGCAGGCCGATTTGGCGAGTTTATGACTCACGCGTGCGGGAGCTAAAGCGGCCAGCAGCGGAATACATTCCCGGCGCATAGCGCTATCATGGCAATTCTCGTGACGAAGACAGATCGACCGCCGCCAAGCGGTTGCGCAACCTGCCCAGCCCGGTGGCGCCGACCACCACTTCGTCACCGGCCACCAGGAAGCGCGGTGGCATGCGCGCATGTCCCACCCCGGCCGGCGTACCGGTGAGCAGGATGTCGCCCGCGCGCAGTGTCATCCCCATTGACAGCTCGGCAATCAATTCAGCCAACGGGAAAGCCATCTGCGCCGCGCTGGCGTTCTGCATCCGTTCGCCGTTTACGTCGCACCACAGCCGCACGGTGTCGAGTTGCACGGCATCCCGCCGCGTCAGCCAGGGACCCATTGGCATGGTCTGGTCGATGCTCTTCCCCTTGAGCCACTGACCGCCGTGGCGGCGCTGCAGGTCGCGCTGCGAGACGTCGTTGGCCAGGCAGTAGCCCCATACATGATCCATGGCGCGCGCCGCGGGAATGCTGCGGCCGTCCTTGCCGATCACCGTGACGATCTCGGCTTCGTAGTCCCATTTACCGGAGACGCGCGGGTCCCAGGCGATCGGCGCGTCCGGGCCGATCACGGTGTCTGGCCCCTTGGTGAAGAACGTGGGCGCAGCGGGGCGGTCGACCTCCTGGCCCTCGCGCTTGCCCACCCCTTCCTCGAAATGGTCCCAGTAGTTCCAGCCCGTGCACAGGATGTCGCGGCGGAAGCGCCGGATTGGCGCCAGCAAGGTGTAGTGCCCCGCTTCCAGCGGCGCGGGAGGATCGGCGCGCAGGGCTTCGGCAGCGGCCGCCAGCGCGGCCTCGCCGCCCTGCACGATATTGAGCACGTCGCCGAACTGCGTCGGCAGCGGCAGCAGGCGGCCCTCGTCATCCACCGCGGCGGCGCGTTCCACGCCGTCCTGGTCAAAGGCGGCGAGTCTGTCGATTTGCTTCATCGGTTGTCCTGTAGGTGTTCCCTGGCGACAGGGGCAATGGTCTTGGGATGTCAGCCGGCCATGGCGGTGGCCTGGCGGCGCAGGTCGGCTGCGGCTTCGAGCACGCCGTCTGGGCCGCAGCGGATGGCCTTGACCGAGCCGTAGTAGAACGGGTGCGGCGTGTCCGCCTGCAGCGCGATGCCATGCGCGCGGAGCCTGCTTGCGAGCACCGCGGGCACGCCCCGCTCGGCAAGGAAGCCGCCGTCGCGGGTCAAGCTCCAGCGCGGCGCGTCGATGGCCGCACTCAACGGCAGGTCGCGCAGGCAGGCGTTGCAGACCAACTGCACGCCTGTGGTCGTCTGACTAATGCCGCCCGGCGAAACCGCCGCCAGCACCAGCCGGCCGTCGCGGAACACCAGGTAAGGGTTCAGCGTATGCACCGGGCGCTTGCCCGGCGCCAGCCGATTATGGGCAGCGGGTTCGAGCGAGAACTCGCTAAGCCGGTTGTTGAGCAGGATGCCGCTGCCAGGGTCGACGCAGCCGCTGCCGAAGGGCTGGAACACGCTCTGGAGCATCGAGACCGCGTTGCCGGCATGATCGACGATGACGATGCCGGCGGTATCGCCCGGGTCCTCACCGTCGCGGTTGGCGCACACGGGGACCGGCCAGCGCCGCGCGGGGTTGGCGACCTCGTCTTGCAGCGCCATCAGTTGCCGGCGCGCGGCCAGGATTTGGCGGACCTGCCAATCGGCAGGGTCGGCGGCAGGTGTATCGCCCCGAGCGGCCAGATCGGCCAACTGCGCCAGCATCAGCACGCCAACCGAATTGGGCGGCATTACGGTGGCCGACCAACCCTGGTCAAACTCGCCGTGCACCGGCTCGGCCCAATCCGCCTGCGCGGGGGCCAGATCGCCAGCTTCCAGGAGACCTCCAGTGGCACGAGAGAACTCAACCAGCGCTCGTGCGACACGCCCGAGATAGAAGCCCTCTGACCCCTGCCTCGCCACGTCCTCCAGCGTGTCCGCCAGCGCCGGCTGGCGCATGACCATGCCGGCCCGCAGCGGCTGGCCCGACGCGTCATGGAACAGCGCGGCAAATCCCGGCTGCGCGGCCAGCGTCGGCACGCACAGCCGCAGGTTGCGCGCCAGCTCGCTGGCACAGGGCACGCCGTCGCGGGCCAGCGCGATGGCGGCGTCGAAGAGCCCGTGCCAGGGCCGCTTGCCGAAGCGCGCATGCGCCGCCTGCCACAGCGCCACCAGACCCGGCACCAGCCAACTGCGCGGGCCGCGCGCGTCGATCTGTGCGGTGAATCGCTCCGGCGTCGCCGCCCGCGGCGCCCTGCCGCTGCCGTCGAGCGCCATGGTGCGGCCCGAGGCGCCATCGCGGATCAGCGCCATGCCGCAGCCGCCGAGCGAGGTGGCGTGCGGCAGGGCGACCGCCAGCACCGCCGACGCGGCAATCATGGCATCGACCACCGAGCCGCCCTCGTCGAGCACGCGCCAGGCCTGCTGCGTGGCAAGATGGTGGCCGGTCACCACCGCCTGCCGCGTGCCGTAGAGGCTGGCGCGCGCGTCCGGCCCGGTATCCACGGCGCCGGTCAACGCAGCAACCCCGCGGCCAGCGTACCGGCGAAGCAACCCAGCCCGCAGGCCACGGGCAACAACCAGCCGGACATGGCGGCGGCCCGCGCCGTGCGCGCGCTAGCCACGATATCCCCCGCCGTACTCACATGCACACCGCCCGCCGGAGCCAGGGCCGATGCTTCGCTGCCGGCCAGCAGCGCCTGCTGGATATTGTGGAAAAAGCGCTCGGAGAACTTGCGCGCCGCGCCGTCGATCATGCGCGTGCCCAGCTGCGCCAGCTTGCCTTGCACGGCGGTGTCGGCCGAGTAGCGCAGCAGCGTGCCACCATCCAGGTCTTCCAGCACCACCTGCGCCTGCCCGGCGGCGCTGCCCGCCGCGCCAGCCGAGCCCTCGCCCACCAGCGTGTAGCCGCGCCCGGCCTCCACGCCTTCGCGGCGGAAAGCCACGTCGAACGAGGCCCGGATCGGCCCGATGCCCGTTACCAGCGTGGCGACGAACTCGTCCGCGCCGCGCTGCGCGAGCGCGCGGCAGTCCGGCAGCGTGCGCTGCAGGAAAGCCGGGTCGTTGAGCGCGCGCCAGACCACGTCTCGCGGTGCCGGCAGGGTCTTGCTGCCTTCGATCAGCATGGTGGTGCCTCCGCGCCGACGCGGATGCCTGCCAGCCGCAGCCCCCGGTCGGCAATGCGCATGCGGTCGTTGAGGAAACGGAAGCGGCCGAAGCTCCAGGCCACCAGCGGCCGGGCGAAATCCAGCGCGGTGGGCCACTGGCGCGTGAACGCGTCATAGCGGCAGGCCCATTTCTGGGTCTGGTCGCTGATAAACCGCACCCGCTGCTCCCACGCCTGCAGCGCCGCCGGCACGTCCGCCGCAGCGCCGGCCATCTCGGCCAGCGCCAGTGCATTCATCAGGGTCAGGCCGGCGCCCTGGCCCAGCGTCGGCGGCAGGCCGTGCGCGGCGTCGCCAAGCACGGCCACGTTGTCGACCGACCAGCGCGGGCAGTGCACCACGCCATAGTGGTACTGCGTCGACGGCGCCTCGCCCAGGCACGCCAGGAGCTCGCGCAGGCGCGGGAAGCGCGCGCTCCAGTCGGCTACGTCCAGCGGGATCGCCGCGGCGCGCCGGTCCGAGGCTGGCGCGACCATGTACACGTAAGTGTGCTCCGGGCCGGCCGGCGTCACGCCGATGCGGCGGTTGCCGGACCAGTGCTCCTCCGTGCGCGGCTCGGGGGTGAAGACGCACGTCGGCACCAGGAAGCGGTCAATCAGCGTCGGCAGTTCGCGAAAGTACGCACCGATGTCCAGTGCCGTGCGCACCGCGGAATGCACTCCGTCGGCCGCCACCACAAGGTCGGCCGCATGAACCTTGCCGTCGGCCGTGACCAGGGCGCGGCGCCCGCGCGCCTGCTGGCGCAGGCCGGTGGCGCGCGAGGCGGTGACGATCTCTACGCCGGCGTCGAGCGCCGCGTCGCGCAAGCCTTCGATCAAGGTCTGGCGCGCAAATGTGACCACGCGCGAAGTCCCCGACAAGGTACGCTGCTGCCGCACCGACCCGTCGGCAAAGCGGATCTGTGCCGCCGCCAGTGGCGTGCCGCGCGCACGGATGCGCTCGTACACCCCCAGGTGTTCCAGCACCTCCAGGCTGTTGTTCTTGATATAGATCCCCGCGCCGATCTCGCGGATCTGCTCGCCCTGCTCGTGGACCCGCACGCGCCATCCCCGCCGCGCGAGCAAGGCGCCCAAGCTCAGGCCGGCGATGCCGCCGCCTGCTATCTCTGCTGTGCGTTGCATGCCGGCCTCACGCAATCTCGACCACCATTTCGAGCTCGATCGGCATGCCGAACGGCAGCGCGGCAAACCCCACCGCGCAGCGCGCATGCACGCCGGCGGGGCCGAACACCGAGGTCAGCACGTCCGAGGCGCCGTCGATGACTTCCGGCTGGCGCTCGAAATCCGGCGCCGAGTTGACCATGCCGAACAGCCGCACCACGCGCCGCACGCGCGACAGCTCGCCGATCTCGGCCTTGAGCGAGGCCAGCGCGCTGGTCACCGCGGTGCGGGCGCCGTCGCGGCCCTGCTCAACGGACACGTCGGCGCCGAGCTTGCCCTTGTGGGTCTGGCGCGGGCCGACAAAAGTGCCGTGACCGGCCACGAACACCAGGTTACCGGTGGTCACGGCGCCGGTGTAGTTGCCCACCGGCTTGCGCACTTCCGGCAGCTGGATATCCAGCTCGGCCAAGCGCTGCTCCGGCGTGTTGCCCTTCAACGATTCGAATACCTGGATCGACATGATTGACTCCTCTCTGGTTGGATGGCTTGTGAAGCTTGTGTGCCTCAGGTCGCGCTGCGCTTGCCGGCCACCAGCCGGATATGCGTGGCAGCGCCTGAAGTCAGCAGTGCATGGATGCCGAAGTCGTCGCGCAGGCGCTCAAAGGCCTGGGCGGACAGCGCCTCGGTTTCATCGGGGTCCAGGCCGAAGCCGGCGCAGAAGCCGGCGGCATCGTCCAAGAAGTGATCGACACTGGCCGCCGTGGTGCGCAGCGCAAACAACGCGCGCACCAGCGGCACGCGCTGCCCCGGCAGCGCCGGGTAGATCAGCTCGGGCTCCGGCACGGGTTCGCTCAGGTCCCATCCGAAGGCGGCATATACGTGGTGCCAGGATGGCTCGAACAGCGAAGCAAATGGCACGCGGTTGCCCACCGCTCCCGCCACGGCCAGGGCCATGCGCAGCTCCACGTTGCCGCTGCGGTCGAGCTGCTGCGCGTCATAGGCCAGCATTTGGCTGAGCTGGCCCGCGGCGACCGCATCGAAGATGCGCTGATCGCCCTGCACGTCCGGATGCGGGTAATGGACGGTGCCGGGATAGTGCGACAGGCCGCCGCTGCCGATCAGCACTGTGCGCTTGCCCAGCCGCGCCAGCGCGCGTGCCAGCGCCGCGCCGAAGCGGTGGCAGCGCAGCGGATCCGGCTGCGGCGGCACGTAGGCATTGACGAACACCGGGAGCATCGGAATGTCGCGGCCGAAGCCCATGAATTCGTAAGGAATGGTGAAGGCGGTGGACAGGCGCGCGTCGAGCGTAAAGGCCAGGTCAAAGCCCTCTTCACCCATCGCGCCCACCAGCGCCTGGCCCGTGATGCCGTCCACGCGCCAGTCGCCGCGGTGCTTGTGCATGCCGTCGGCGCTGATGGCGGCGTGCACGCAAAACGGCGGCACGCAGTGCGTCACGAAGTGGTCGCCGTGGTCGTTGGACAGGATCACAATGCAGTCAGGCTCCAGCGCGCGCAGGCGGTCGCCGATCTGGCGCAGCGCCACGCGCACGCGCTCTACCTGCGCGGCATCCTCGGTCTCGGGCAGCGAGAGGAACTGGGGGGCATGCGGCACGATGGCGGCGCCGACCACGCCAGGCAAGGGGGTCTGGTTCATACGGTCACCTCCGGGACGCTGTCGGTGGCCGCGGCCAGCCCTTCGCGCACCGCGGCAACGATGCCCTGGTAGCCGGTGCAGCGGCACACATTGCCGGCCAGGTGGCTGCGCACTTCATCCTCGCTGCGCTGGCACCACTCCGCTGCTTCGGCCTGCATGGCGCAGGCGGTCACCATCATGCCGGGCGTGCAGAAGCCGCACTGCAGCGCGTGGTGGCGGCGGAAGGCCTGCTTCATGGCCTGCGCTGGCGCGTCAGCCAGCCCCTCCAGCGTGGTAACGGCGCTGCCCTCGCAACCGGCAGCCAGCGTCAGGCAGGAGCGCACCACCTTGCCGTCGACTATCACATTGCAGGCGCCGCAGACGCCGTGCTCGCAGCCCAGGTGGACCGAGGTCATGCGCAAGGTGTCGCGCAGGCAGTCGGCCAAAGAGGTGCCGGGCTCGATGTCGCAGCGGTGCGGCTGGCCGTTGAGCTCAAGGCTCAAGGTGATCAGGTTGGCTTCAGTTTCCATGGATACTCCGGTTCGATGCTTGCGCCGACGCGATTGCGCGCAGCGCATTGACGGTATGGCGGTGCAGCGACGCGGCGCCGTGGGGCACTGCCTCGGCCAGGTCGGCGCGAGCCGCCTCGTACAGCGCCTGCCTGCTGCAGGCGCCGCGGGCCAGCTCGGCCTCGGTGTGGGCCAGCCGCAGGGGTCCGCCGGGCAGCGCGCCCGCCCAGCACGACCAAGCGCCGCCGGCCAGGCGCACCGCCACCGCGGCACTGCTGGCGTATTCGCCGGCGCGCTGCATCAGCTTGGCGCGGCCCCACCCTTCCAACCCTAGCGAGGCCGCGGGCAAGGCAATCGCCGTGACCAGCTCGTCGACCTGCAGATCCACTTCAAGCGGGCCGCGCACGAACGCGGCCAGCGGCACGGTCTTGTCGCCCCGCAGACTGCTGATGCGCACCTGCGCCCGCAGCGCGTGGAACAACAGCGGCCAGTCGCCGGCGGGGTCTGCTTGCACCAGGCTGCCGCCCACGGTGCCGCGATTGCGCACGGCGGCAAAGGCAATCTGCGCGGCATGCGCGGCCACCAGCCGCCACACCGGCAGGGGGGGGCGGGGGCGGCCCCCAGCCGCCACACCGGCAGGTCGCCACGCTGGCGTTCCAGCGTGTCGTGGGTAACCATCGCGCCGATGGTGCCGTCCTGCAGCGACAGGCTGCGCAGCTCGGCCACGCGCGACAGGTCCACCAGCACGTGCGGGCGCACCACGCGAAAGCGCATCATCGGCAGCAGGCTCTGGCCGCCGGCGAGCACGCGGGCATCGCTGCCCAGTGCCGCCAGCAGCGCGATGGCTTGCTCAAGCGTGGTGGGGGCGCGGTATTCCAGGGCGGGCAGCTTCATGCCATCACCTCCGCATAGTCGGGATGCGCCAGCAGCTGCTCCAGCAGTCCGTCCGGCGTGATCGGCGTGGCGCATACCTGCACGTCAAACTCCTTGAGCGCGGCCCGCACCGCGTTGGCGATGGCCGCCGGCGGCGGCACCGAGCCGCCCTCACCCATGCCCTTGACCCCAAAGGCAGAGAACGGCGACGGCGTACACAGGTGGATGATGTCGACGGGCGGGATCTCCATCGCGCTGGGCACGTGGTAGTCGCCGAAGGTGACGGTCTCGGGCTGGCCGTCGGCGTTGTAGCGCATGGCTTCGTAGAGCGCCTGGCCGATGCCCTGTGCGACGCCGCCGATAATCTGGCCGTCGACGATCAGCGGATTGACCACGGTGCCGCAGTCCTCCGCGACTACGTATCCGGTCACGCGCACCAGGCCGGTATCGATGTCGACGCGCACCCGCGCGGCGTGCACGGCGTAGGAGAAGGTGCCGGTTTCCACCTCGGGCCGGTAGGCGGCTTCCACCGACATGCCCGGCGCGATCTCGCGCGGCAGTTGGTGGATGCCGATGTAGGCCACGCGCGCCACCTCGGCCAGTGTCACGGTGCGGCCGTCGGGCGTCATCAGGTTGCCGTCCTGCAACCGCAGCGCCTCGGCCGGGCAGCCGAGCAGCACCGCGCCGATGCTGCGCGCCTTGGCCACCAGCGCAGCGCAAGCCTGCCGCACCGCACCGCCGGCCATCACGATCGAGCGCGAGGCCACCGTGCCCATGCCGAACGGCGCCGCCGCGGTATCGCCCTGGCGGATATGGATCCCGGCGGGATCCAGCGTGGTCACCTGCGCGGCAATCTGCGCCAGGCTGGTCTGGTGCCCCTGCCCGTGCGACAGGGTGCCGACCTCGATCTCGAGCGAGCCGTCGCTGTGCAGCGTGGCGCGTGCCGATTCATGGCCGTACACCGCCGGCGATCCGCGCCGGCGCCATTCTTCCGCGCCGTGCGCGGCCTGCTCCACCAGCATGGCATAGCCGATGCCCTCGCGCCATCGTCCGCTGCCCGGCTCCGGCGTGCCCCACTTGGCGGCCACGCGCTCGACTGCGGCATCCAAGGCCTCGGCATAGTTGCCGGAGTCATAGACCAGTCCGGTGGCGGTGGTGTACGGAAATGCATTCGGCGGGATCAGGTTNGGGGGGGGGGGGCGCCCCGCCACTGGGTCCAGCCCGAGCGCGTGCGCCACCTCGTCGACGATGCGCTCCATGGCAAAGCAGCCGCCTGGCCGGCCGACGCCGCGATAGGGGCCGAGCGGGCTCTTGTTGGTGTAGACGCTGACCGCCTCGAAGCGGTAGTTGCGCACGTCATACGGCCCCAGCAGCACGTTGGCCGCCATATTGGCCTCGATCGCACCGGTGGAAGTCTTGGCCGAATAGGCGCCCGAATCCACCACGATGCGTGCATCGATGCCATGGATGCGTCCGCTGGCGTCGAACCACGCACTCACCTCCTGTGCATGCTGGCGGCTATGGTTGCTCGCCACGAAATGCTCGTAGCGGTCCTCAATCCAGCGCAGCGGATGCCCCACGCGCAGGGCCAGCGCGGCCAGCAGCACTTCTTCCGGGTACAGATTGCTCTTGGCGCCGAAGCCGCCGCCCACGTCCGGCACGATCACGCGCAGCTCGGCCTCGCTGAGCCGGGTCAGCTGCTCGGCCACGAAGCTGCGCACCAGGTGCGGCCGCTGCGTCGACAGGTACAGCGTGAGATGGCCGCTGCGGCGGTCCGCGCTGGCGACGCAGCCGCGCGTCTCCAGCGGGCTCGCCAGCACGCGGTCCATGGCGAACTGCCGCGTCACGCGCCGCAGCCCGCCAGCGTCGGCCTGGGCCAGCATGGCGTCGAAGTCGCCGAGCGTGCGCGCCACGCGCATCACTACGTTCGAGGACAGTCCGGCATGCAGCACCGGCCCGGGGGTGGCCAGCTCGGCCACCGCATCCACTACCGGGGGCAGGACTTCGATATCAAGCTCCACTTCCTCGGCCAGGGTCTCGGCCTGGGCACGGGTCGGAGCCACCACCATGACCACGGCCTCGCCGACAAAGCGCACGCGGTCCACCGCCAGCAGCGGCCACGGCGCGCCATTGAACTCGTCACGCAACAGCGCGCAGGAAATCGGCAGCACGTCGCCGGCCAGATCGGCCGCGGTCCAGAAGGTGCCGGCCGGATACTCCTGCGGCAAGCGGATACCGCGCAGGTGGCCGTGCGCCACCGGGCTGCGCACGAACGCCACCTCTTGGCAGCCGGGCAGCTCCACGTCGGCCACGAACTGCGCGCGCGCTTCCAGGTGTCGCGCATCCTCGCGGCGCTCCAGCCTGCGCCCGATCCACGGTTGCCCGGCCAGCGCCGCCAGATCCGGCGTGGGTTCCATCATCTTGGTCATGCGCGGCTCACTGGTCGATGGTGACGTTGGCATTGCGGATGATGGCGCGCCAGCGGCCGGTGTCCTGCACCATGCGCGCCTGGATCTCGGCCACGCTGCCGCCGAGCGGCACGAACCCTTGTCGCAGCAGGCCGGCCTTCACCTCGGGATCGGCCAGTGCGCGGTTGACCTGCGCGTTCAGCGACTCGATCACCGCCGGAGGCGTCTGCGCCGGCGCCATCAGGATGAACCAGCTCGACAGGTCGACCTCGGGCAGGCCCGCTTCTTTCAGTGGCGGTACCCCGGTCAGTCCCGGGAAGCGCGCCGGCCCTGCCACGCCCAGCAGCCGCACGCGGCCGGACTGGATCTGCGCCAGCGCCGGTCCCAGGTTCTCGAAGGTGTAGTCCACCTCGCCGCCGGCCAGCGCCACCGTGGCCGGCCCGCTGCCCTTGAACGGGACGTGAACGGCCTTGAACTGTGCGCTCTGGTTGAACCACTCCGCCGCCAAGTGCAACGTGCTTCCGGTGCCGGCCGAGCCGAAGTTCAGGCCGCCCTGCGCCGACTTGCGCCGCGCCTCGGCCAGGAACTCGCGCACGGTCCTGGCCTGGATATTAGGCCCCACTGCCAGGAACGCCGGCACCGTCACCAGTCCCACCACCGGCGTCAGCTCGCGCGACGCCTGGTACGGCAGCCGCGCGTAGAGGGTCTCGTTGTTGACGATAGAGGTGGAGGCCACCAGTAAGGTGTAACCGTCCGAGGGGGCACGCGCGACGTGGCGCGTGGCGATCTGCGTATTGGCCCCCGGCTTGTTGTCGACCACCACTGCCTGGCGATAGGCCTCAGCAAGCTTCTTGCCTATCAAACGTGCGGTGATGTCCGTACCGCCACCGGCGGCGAACGGCACTACCAACGTAATCGGCTTGTCCGGGTACTCGGCGTGCGCAAGGGTCACGCTGCATAACACCGCGGCGCCTGTCGCCAGGCGGGCCAGTATGCCGCGCCGTCGTAGCGCGAAAGTCGACAACAACCTCATGGGACGCTCCTTAGTATCCGTAGTATAAATCTCGTATACTTTATTTGAGCAAAGAATATGTTACGCTCCGCGAGTCGTCAAGCAGATCTTTTGCCCGTCCGGACGCGGGCCTAATTCGTCACACCCCAAGCTGTCTAATCATCCTTTCGCTGACCAAGATGCAAGCCGAGCGCGATCCCGCGACCCCACGCTCCACCGACCAGCCCGCAACGGGCTTGCCAAAGCTGCCGCGCGACCTGGGCGGCGCCAACATGCAGGACAGCGTGTACAGCGCGCTGTTCGAGGGCATCGTGACCGGCAAGCTGCGGCCGGGCGAGCGCCTGCTGATCGACGACGTGGCCGAGCACTTCGGCGTCAGCAAGATCCCGGTGCGGGAAGCGCTCAAGGCGCTGGAGGGCAAGGGCTGGGTCGAATCGGCGCCGCGCCGCGGAACCTATGTGCGCAAGCTGTCGATGGTTGAACTGCATGAACTGTTCGAGCTACGCCAGCTGCTGGAGCCGGCCATCACCGGGCTGGCCGCGCACCGCCGCCGCACGCTGCACCTGCAGCAGCTCAGCCAGCTCGTCGACGAAGGCATCGCCGCGATCGAGCGCGACGACTACGCCGCTAGCTCGCGCGCGAACTCACAGTTCCATTCGGTGATTGCCGAAGCCGCTGGCAACCATTTCGCGCATGACGTGATCCGCGATATCGAACTGCGCCTGCGGCGCTATTTCGTCGCGTCCGAATGGGAGGAACGCAAGGAGTCGCTGCGCCAGCACGTGGCGATCTTCGAGGCGATCCGCGCGCAGGACGTGGCCGAGGCGGAGCGACTGACGCGGCTGCACCTGGCGCATACGGAAAACATGGCGGCGCGGGGGTTGCCGGGGATTGACGCGCTCGACTGACCGGTCGTTACGGTGCCCAGCGACCCGGAATCGCCTTCCTATTTCGCCCGCTTCGAAGCGCGCGCGGTCCTCTTTGCAATGATTTCTGGGCTTGAACGCGGCGTCGAGCTGGGGAAAGTGGTCGAAGTCGAGAGTGCTGTAGCCCGACTGCCGTAGAACAAAAGAAAGTTGGGTCTTCCGCAATTTGTGTGACGACGGCGAACTCGCGTGGAGGATCTTGTCGCCTGGAACGGCCGTCGTCTCCATCGCCCCCCACCACCATTCTTCTGCTTATCCGCGAACCAGGGCGAGCCCCGTCGGCCTCGCCCTGGCCCCACGAGCTCATTCCTCTGCGATGGCGAACGGGCTAGCGGGTCCAGTAGAACAAGGCGGGCCGTTTCAGCTTGGCTTCAATACCCGCAGCCGCAGAAGCTCGATGTTCGCGCGGCCATACATCTGGCGCTTGAGGAACTTGAGCCGGTTGACGTGACCCTCGGTCTGGCCATTGCTCCATGGCAGCTTGAAGGCCGCACGCACAGCCGGTAAGTCGGCGCGCAGGCTTTGCGCGAACCTGCGCATTTCCGCAGCGTCGCAGCGCGACAGACGCTTCAACCATCGATCGAACTGCCGCGGACTTCGCCGGTGCATGAGCCCGAGAAACTCCCGCGCGAGGCTGCGGACCTCGCCCACCACGGGTTCGATCTTGCACAGCGCCTGCACGAAGCGCTCGTGGTCCGCGTTCCTGGGCTGCGCGACCGCGAGCTTCCTCCATCCTATAAGCCATCCGAACACGCGCCGGGCCGACGGGCACGGCATCGTGCGCACGGATGCCTGGAAAAGAGGCTTCTTGCCCTGCGGAAAATGGAGGCGAATCACGCAATTCCGAACGGCGGCGCGACTGCCCGTGTATCCTCGCTGCTTGAGTTCCCGCCAGATCAGTTCAGGAAAGCGACAGCCCTGTGCGATTCGTTCCTCGATATCGCTGAGATAAGGATCTAAAGGCGTCGGACCCCGCGCCCTGGGTGCGCGCTCGGGGAATGCCCCCGCAGTGATGAAGTTGCGCACGGTTCGATGGTCGATTGAGAGCTCTTGCCCGATTCCTTTCATCGTGCCGCCCTGGGCGTGTAGCGCCATCACCCGCTCGTACAGCTCCAGCCGCGAGGCGCGTCGCTGATCGCTCAGACGCTGCCATGACCACAGTGAGTTGCGACTCAGCTCCCGGTGCCGGCCCAGGGTCACGCCACGGACCTCGACTTGCTGCGCGGCTTGGCGCAGTTGCGGTCCGAGTCGGCACAGCAGTCTCTCGACGTTGTCGCGCAAGTTGCACAGTAGATGCCAGCGATCCGAGACCTGCGTGGCTGCCGGCAGCGCAATGTCGACGGCCTCGGAGTAGGCCCCGGCCCGGTCCCTGGCGACGATCTCGATCGATGGGTGCGCACGCATCCACGCGGCCACCGCAGTTGCTTCCCTGCCGGCGAACACTGCGATCGGCTCACGTCGCTCCAGGTCGACGATGATCGTTCCATACTGGTGACCGCGCGCGATCGCCCAGTCATCGATGCCGACGACCCGCGGTCGTGGTCTGCGCTTGCGCTCAGGAGCTCTGCGCAACTCCCGCAGCACGGTGTCGGCACTGGTACGCAAGCCCAGGACGTTAGCTAGCCGGGCAGCCGCCTCACCACCGAGGGCATGGCCCAGCGCGTGCAACGCCCGAGCCTGCGATTGCATACGACGTTGATGCCGACCGGCTAAGGCGTGGATGTTCTCGGCAAACGTACGACGCGGGCAGCCGGCATTTGCACACTTGAAGCGACGCACCTCAATGGCGAGAACGACCCGCTGGTCAAGCATCGGACGTTCTTCCAGCCTGCGCACATAGCTGCCGTGGCGTCGGTTACTCCAACGATGGCAGGCAGGACACGGTGCCGCGCGAACCGTACTGCAGGCTTCGACAGTAACGGTCTCCCCTCGCGCGTCACTGGAGACGACGCGCTTACCTACACGGGCGAGAATACGATCGATCCCACCGAGAACTTGGCTCATGGTAACGATCAACGTAGGCCAGATCGGCCCGAAATCAAGCCCCCAACGCGGCCGTCACACAAAGTGTGGGAGACCCAGAATTGCTTTGTTTTACGACATCCGGCCATCCCTCAATAATTTGTCAGCAATCGGAGGGGTCCTAGCGCGGCGGTCTTCATTCCATTCGCACGAAAAAAGAACGGCCGCCTCTGGGAAAACTCGGGCAGCCGCAAAACGAGCGTGAGCTCGGTGTCGATCCCATAAACTCGATAATCGCGACCAACAAATCGCGGCACAAAAGAGCTAACGCGAAATCCCGGTCCAGCCCTCAACCCATTGCATTACACACAAGTCGTGACGA
>NZ_JFJW01000134.1:0-437 GCF_000611125.1 Cupriavidus sp. SK-4 | reverse complement strand
CGAGCGCGGCCAGTAGCCAGGTCGCATGCGCATCGGGGGTAAACAGCCGCACCACGGGCAGTGGATCCCTGGCCTTTCCGGTTGCATATGCGTGGCCGTTTGCGAGCAGCTGCTCGCGTTGTTCGGCGGTGATGAGAGGTTGGATCATGTTCGTTGCCTCCTGAAAGGTTCACTCCACGGCGAAGCGAGCGGATACAGGGCGCACGCTCCGGGCCGCCGTCGCGCAACAACAAGCGGCGTGCGCCAGAGTTGAGCACGTCTCCGCTTGCCCATGGCTTCCCTGGTTTTGCCTAAGATGCGCAAAAAACACACTTTGCGTTTGGCTACAATGGCAACGTTACCACAAACCAAACTCAAAGTGTGTGGTACTGAATGCCCGGGTCGGAAAAACTTCCGCCATGGGGAACCCCCCCGCGTCAGAATAGTTGTCGCCTCTC
>NZ_JFJW01000133.1:0-1199 GCF_000611125.1 Cupriavidus sp. SK-4 | reverse complement strand
CTAAATCCAATTAGTGTGAACACGCCCTAAGCAATATCCTCCTGACGCCGTTTGATCAGGAGATGCGACGCAGAGGCTATCAGCTTACCCGTTACGCGGATGATTGGGTGATCACCTGCTCATCCAAGGCGCAAGCACATGCCGCGATTGCGGCGGCGACGAAGATCCTGACGGCACTGGGCGTACAACTGCATCCGCAGAAGACGCGCATCGTGCATGTTCGATTTGGATTCGAGTTTCTCGGCTACAAGATCAAGCGCGGGCGGCAGTTGTCGCTGCCCGCAGCCAAGATCCGCAGTGGCGTGCGATCGGGTGCGCTGTATGCGTATCCTCGGGAGAGATCGGTTCAGCGGCTCATGGATCAGGTGCGTCGTCTCACACAGCGGCGCGTCCCGCTTCGAACGCGGGAACTGATTGAACGTCTCAATCCCATCTTGCGGGGCTGGGGGCACTACTACAAGCGCTCTCACGTCCGAAAGCTCTTCAACCGACTCGACCGATGGATCGTGCGGCGGTTATGGTCGCACCGATTCAAACGCTGGCGCAATACGGGCTGGAAAGCATTGCCCACGGCTCGGCTGTATGGGGAGTTCGGGTTGGTGAACCTGGTGCAATTGATACCTTCTATTGCTTCTCAGCATGCTGCATCTTCGTGAAAGCTGCATGCCGGAAAACGGCACGTGCAGTTTGTGCGGCGGACGGAGGCCAGCGCGCAAGCGCGCCTCCTCCGACCCAACAGGTGCGCGGTTGGCACTGAAGGGCCGAACATGAACGAGCGCGATTAGGACGACAGACCTCGATGCTTACCGACGAAGCCCAAATGCACGAACGAGTGCAGCCCACAGCGGAGGAAGGCGGGCGGAACCTGCCTGGGGCCGATGGGGGTGCGGAGGCTGGCGCGGCGGCTGTCGGGCAAACGAAAGCGCAGGCGCCATCGCTGATGGAGGCGGTGGTAGAGAGAAGCAACATGCGGCTGGCGTACCGGAAGGTGGTCGGCAACGGCGGCGCGGCCGGGGTGGATGCTCTGGAAGTGACGGCGTTGCGGGACTGGCTGAAGGTGCACTGGCCGAGCGTCAAGGCGGCGTTGCTGACCGGTCAGTACATCCCGCAGGCGGTGCGCGCGGTGGACATCCCCAAGCCTGCGGGCGGGGTGAGGACACTGGGCATCCCGACGGTGATCTCATAATGCACCTCTCACA
>NZ_JFJW01000132.1:0-3827 GCF_000611125.1 Cupriavidus sp. SK-4 | reverse complement strand
GCGGCAGCCGGGGCAGCCGGTTCCGGGAACTTGGCGCCGCCGGCGTCGGCCATGTAGACCACGGCGCGGGCCAGTTCGTAGTCGGCGTAGTCGTCCGGCGTGGTGCCGGCGCGCGCGGCCATCGCGCCCTTGCCGTTTATCACCGACTTCATCAGGCCGTCAAAACCCTGGCCGATGCGCGCGGTCCAGTCGCCGGCGTTGGCGTACTTGGGTGCGCCCGCTGCGCCGGTGGCGTGGCACGCGGCGCAGATTTCCTTGTAGACCTGCTCGCCCGTCTTGAAGACGCGCGGCGCGTTGGGATCCTTGATTTCGAGCGAGGCGACCGGCTTGATGCGGTCGTTGACGGCTTCCGCCGTGGTGGCGGCCCCGGCGCTTTCAGTCGAGCCGTGTCCGACAAAGTTGACCAGCAGAATGATCACGATGATCGGCACCAGGAAAGCCGCGACCACAACTGCGATCAGCTGCTTCGGGGTTTTGATGGGAGACTCGTGTTCGTCGTGTTCGTTGTGGACGTCGCTCATACAGAACTCTCAGTTTTGCAGGAAACCTTCTGGCCGCTTACGCTCGGCTTGCTTATTCTGGCCCGGTCTTGGTCACTCGCTGACCGCTGTCCGGCCCCATCCGGACCGCCCGTGCTGGCTGCGGCCCTTGCCTGACTTGGGTCTGTTGCTATTTGCGCGCTGCGGACTGTCTCCCGGACCGGGCCTGATTGTCGCCGACAACAAGCCGCGCGGCCTTGACCCCGGTCGACTCATTGCATCGGCGGAGTGGCGGGCACGATTTGACGCAAATAGCTGGCGATTATAGCGCCAAAGGCCCCCTGCCAGTGCCAAAAAGCGGCGGTTGCGAGACGTTCCCTGAAGCCCCTGGCGGGCCCGCATGGACGGCACGGGGCAAAAGCGGTATCCTATGCGACTTTCCTGCGGCGGCACTCGCCCGCCGCAACCGCTGTACCCACAAACCGGTTGCAAAACCGTCCTGTGCGCCCGTAGCTCAATGGATAGAGTACTGCCCTCCGAAGGCAGGGGTTGCTGGTTCGATCCCAGCCGGGCGCGCCAAATTTCTTCCCGATATGTAGCGCGATGATGCTGGTCGCGGACACGCGTGCCGGGCCGAAGCCCGATACCGTCATGCAGCCAGGGTGGTCTTCCATAGCACCATCGCGCCGATGTGCAGCCCGACGGTTCCCCAGAAAATTGCCTGGAAGGCCGCCTTGCGGTTCTTGTGCCGAAGCATATGTTGGGCGGCCAGCGCGCCTGGCCAGCCGCCGCAGAGCGCGAGCAGGTGCAGATGGGCTTCAGGGATGCGCCATGCGTCGCGGCGGGCGCGCGCCTTGTCCTCCGCGTAGGCCAGGAACGCGATGGTGCTGGCGAGGAGGCTGGCGATGCCGACCTGCCGGGGCAGATAGCCACCGAGCGCGCAGGCGGTGATGACCACCAGGGCCGCGAGGCCGACCAGCGCTGGCAGCCAGCTTGCCTCTTCGGCGTGCCTGGGCGCGCCGGCGATGGCAACGTCAAGCGCCTGTATCCGCCCATCCTTCCCCCTGGAGAGTTCAAAGCTGACTCGGTCGCCGGGCTTGGGCGTGACGGCGCGCGTTTGCAATGCCGTGATGTGGAAGAAGACATCTTTCGTGTCCGCGCGGACGTTGATGAAGCCGAAGCCCTTCTCGGCATGCCACGATTTGATGCGACCCGCTTTTCGCATACTTTTTCCGCGTGTTGGTATGAGGCAGCAGGTGTAGGCGACATGCCGATCGATACCGTGAACTGGATATTGCCTTTCCCGGTCGCATCCGTGGCCGGCTCGCACTCGGTCTGGCCCAGGATCTTGCGCAGGCGCTCGGCGGTCTGCGTGGCTTCGCAGCGGGCGCGGCTTAAATCGCGCGCTGAAAACTTTCAGCACGCAGCTCGCCGTGCCGCGCGCCAGTGCTGATAGATTCACTCGAACCACGCAATCTCACGCGGCGGGCCGTGTGCCGCGCTCCCGGAAACCACCATGGCAATTTCGACAACGCCCCTGCGCAAGCTGGGCGGCGTGCTGGCGGCACTGTCGCTTGCTGGCGCAGCAACCTCTGTGTCCGCTGCGCCGCTGAGCCTGCCGGGTTCGCTCCCCAATATGGCCGGGCTTGGCATCGGCTCCACCACCGAGTTTGCCGGCGGCAAGGACCGCATGATCGGCGTGGTGCCGGGCCTGCGTTATGTCACGCCGGGCGGCCGGCTGCTGGAATGGTACGGCCCGTATGCGCAGTTCAACTTTGGCGGGCTTACAGGTTTCCAGTGGGGACCGGCAGTGGGGTTGCGCCTGGGCCGCAACAACGTGGACGATCCGGTGGTCTCCACTTACGGGGTCGGCATCGGCTATGCGTGGCGGTAGTGCCACCAGCGCTTGCTATGATCCCACCATGACCGACGACCTAGTCATCCCCCATCACGAATACCTGATCACGGCGATCCGGGCACAGGGTGCTGGCGGCCAGAACATCAACAAGGTGTCCAATGCCGTGCATCTGCGCTACGACGTGCATGCCTCCTCGCTGGCGCCCGACCACAAGGAGCGCCTGCTGGCGCTGCACGACCACCGCATCACGCGCGACGGCGTGGTGGTGATCAAGGCGCAGCAGTTCCGCAGCCTCGACCAGAACCGCGACGAAGCGGTGCGGCGGCTGTACGAACTGGTGCGCAGCGTGGCCACGCCGCCGCGCGTGCGCCGGCCCACGCGGCCGACGCTGGCCTCGCGCCGGCGCCGGCTCGACAGCAAGAGCCAGCGCGGCCAGGTCAAGTCGCTGCGCGGCCGGGTGTTCGAATAGCGTCTGGTATCAGCGCGCCGATTGCAGCGCGGCAATGCGCTGCTCGATCGGCGNTGCGCTGCTCGATCGGCGGGTGGCTGGAGAACAGCGCCATCCACGACTTGCCGCCGGCGATGCCCATCGCCTGCATGTTCTGCGGCAGGCCATCCGGCTCCAGGCCGCCCAGGCGGCGCAGCGCCGCCACCATCGGCGTGGGCGTGCCCATCATGCCGGCCGCGCCCGCATCGGCACGGAACTCGCGGCGGCGCGAGAACCACGCCACGATGATGCTGGCCAGGATGCCGAACACGATCTCGCAGACGATCACCGTGACCATGTAGCCGATGCCCGGGCCGCTCGATTCCTCATCGTTCTTGCGCAGCATCGAATCGACGAAGTAGCCGACCACGCGCGCCAGGAAGATCACGAAGGTGTTGACCACGCCCTGGATCAGCGTCAGCGTGACCATGTCGCCGTTGGCCACGTGTGCGACCTCGTGCGCCAGCACGGCTTCCACTTCTTCATGGGACATCGATTGCAGCAGGCCGGTGGACACCGCTACCAGCGAGCTGTTCTTGGTCGCGCCGGTGGCGAAGGCATTGGGTTCGCCATCGTAGATGGCGACTTCCGGCATCGGCAGGCCGGCGCGCTGCGCCAGCTTTTCGACGGTCTGCACGAGCCACAGCTCGGTGCTGGTGCTGGGATGGGTGATGACCTGCGCGCCGGTCGACCACTTGGCGATGGTCTTGGACATCAGCAGCGAGATAAAGGCGCCACCGAAGCCCATCAGGGCGGCGAACGCCAGCAGCGTGCCCAGGTTCAGGCCGTTGGCGGTCAGGAAGCGGTTCACCCCCAGCACGCTGGCGGTGATGCTGAGGACAAGCATGACGGCGAGGTTGGTCGCCAGGAAAAGCAATACGCGTTTCATGTGTGTGGAGCAGTGGTGTGTAGGGCGGTACAGCCAGGATGCGGACGGGCCGCAGACGCGCGCCGCACGCTCAGGCGCGGCACGCAGGAACAGGCGGGCGCGGCCAGGCCGCGC
>NZ_JFJW01000131.1:28175-48589 GCF_000611125.1 Cupriavidus sp. SK-4 | reverse complement strand
CCTCAACACACAAGAAATCTGACAGGCTCATTCCCTGCAAAGCAACACAGAAGATGTATCGCAACCGTCAGGTACCGCTCCTTGAATAGCTGCGGAAACAGCAGGTATCTCGGTACGAGCATGTAGAAGACCACCGAGTTGTACAAGCCTTTTACTTTGTCGAAATTGCTGACGCCTAATTCCATGGTTATATTCGCCTTGCCCGGCGATGGCGATCCCCGGGCTGTCGGATCAAGGTGTCAGCACGCGCGGACCGCGCAGTCGTCCGGGTTGAAGTCCCGCGGCGGTGGCGGGAGCAAGGGCAACAGGGCCCCTCCTAACGTAGTGATGCTGGCTGCAACAGGCGGCATCGTTGCGGCAATGGCTGCCAATGTCCCGCCGGTAAAGCCCAAGCTGGTGTACCAGGCGAAATCTCTGACGTTGGGGTTGTCCGCCCCCATAAAATATCTTGCGCCACTGGCAACGGCTGCCCCCGCCACTCCTGCAGCGACCACTATTGGAGCAAGAGATCCTTCGATAGTGTCCATCTCCATGCTCGACAACTGGCTGATATGCAGTCCTGGTGTGCTATTCATCCGCTCGATATCGCTGAATGTCACGGGCGCCTTGGCCCACGCGCCGCAGCACAGGCACGCCAGGACAATGGCGGCAGAAGCTCTTGGTACGGCTTGCATCGGTAGCTCTCCTTGAAGTCAAAGGTCAACACTCACTGAAAACGTTCCCTTTCGGGCATGGCGCCCAGCTTCACTACTGTGCTGAGCGTTACCTGTGCACCGCCGCGGCCGCTGATATTGGCGTTGCCGCTCAGTGAAATGGTGGTCCGGTCGCTGGCCCGGTAACCCAGCCCGAAGACCAATGCGGTTTGCGTGCTGCGTTGCGAGGGCAAGCCCTGCGGGTCGTCTTCGGCCTGCTGCAATTGCCACTTGATGCCGCACGGTCTCGTTGACGGCAAAGCCGACCTGTGGCGTCAGCAACAGCACGTTGCCCGGTGTGGGCGAAGCGCCATCATGGCGCGGCAGGTTCAGCCGATAGGCAGCGTTCAGGCTGAGCATGACCGGATCGATGGTGCGATAGAGCGTGCCGCCGGCGGTGAAGCTGCTGAAGTAGGTGGTGGCATCGCCGGTGTGTTCCACCGCACCGGTTTCCAGGTAGGCCACCAGCCCAGGACTGCCTCGTTCCTTAAGGAAGCGATGGCTGATGGCCAGCGACAGGCTGGAGAAGTTGGTGTTCGTGCTCGAGCGGTTGCCGACGCCCTCGAACAAGGTGCGCTCGCTGGTATGCGAACCGGTGCCGGAGAACGAGAGTTCCGTATCGGCCGAATAGCCATAGCGTAGCCCGGCATAGGCGACCAGCGAATCCACATTCCGCGTTTTCGGGATGACACCCGTCGCTACCGGGATGATGTTCTGCCCGACCTGGATATAGATCGGCCCGCTGGCCGCGGTGCCATTGGCTTCATGGTTGAAGTACGACAGCCCCAGGTTTGCGCGCCAGCGGTTCTGTGCCGTCAGCAAGTCCTCCAGCGTCGGCACGATCTGCGCCGACGCGGAACACGGGGCGAAGGCGGTGGCGGTCATCGCGACCATTCTGCGCAGGCGGCACTTCATGGCTGGATGGGCCTCAACGGCAGTCCGCCGAATTTCGCGGGAATTGGCCGCATGAACGCCGCGTTGCCGGCTTGCCCCGCCTTGCGCGGCAGCACCACCAGCGCACGGCCGGGATAGTCGCGGCTGGGCCGGGTGGTCCACAGGCGCAGGAAATCGGGGATGGCGTAGATGCGATTGCCGTACGACGGGTCGGCAAGTTCCACCGAATGCGCGTCGATGCTGCGCAAGACAGAGAAATGGTTGTCGTTGCCTGCGTAGAGAAAGACGATCGCAGGGAGCGCGAGCTGCCGCAGCGCTTCCAGCGACAGCGCATAGCCGCGCGCCTCATAGCCGAAGTGGGTCGCCGCCGCGGACAGCGCGCTGAAGGTGGCAGGGCCCGTCGCGGCGATCTGCTGCAGGACCGCGGCTTCGTCTACCGGATCGCCGTAGTAGTGGTGCAGCAAGGTCGCCAGCGAAGCGGCGCCGCAGGAGTAGTCGAATTTCTGCTTGATCACGCCGGTATCGCGCAGTGCCTTCCATGAGCGCACTGAGGGCGTGCCTGCCGCAGTAGCTTCGCAAACCTGGGCTAGTGTCAGCGCGAGAAAGGAAATGGTCTTGCGTTTCATGTCGGGGCGTCTGGAACAAGTTCTGCGAAGTCCGGCGCAGCTCTGAGATGAAAATCGTTCTCATTACTGTAGATATGCCGCAGGTTAGCCACGCCAGCGGGCTTGCGGAGACGGCCGATTCTGCAAAGTCATGCCGTCCTGGCCGTTTGGTGCGGAGAGATGTCTTCGGGGCGCCGGGAATCTTCGCGATCAGCACGCCCGCAAGCGGCCCACCCCGCGCGAATGGCTGGGCATCGCGCTGGTGGGGGCTGGCGTTATGGTGCTGAGTCTGCGGCGGTAGGGCCCGGATCCTGGCCGTTGGTGGCCGGGGCTGGCCGGTCGCGATCCAGTGCCATGTAAGCCTGCAGCGCGGCCTGCTTGGACGGATAGAAGAGGATGCCGGTGCTTGCCGTCGGCACGCCGCGGCGCTCCAGCCAGGCGGTCAGCTGCGCGGTGCGTCCGGCGATGACCAGCTGCGTGCCGCTTGCGGACAGTTGCGCCTGCAGGTCGCGCATCATGGTCGCGCCGGTCAGGTCCACGTGCGCGATGGAGATGGCATCGATCACGACCCAGCGCACCTCGTGCAGCGTGGTCAGCGCCACGATGCGCTGGCGCAGGAAATCGGCGTTGAAGAATGTCAGCGGCGATTCGAAGCGGTAGATCAGCAGCCCCGGCAAGGGCCGGGCTTCGGGGTAGTGGGCCAGTTCGTAGAAGCCATCGTGGCCTTGCCACAGGCCCAGCTGTTGCTCACCGGGGCGGGCCATCTGCGCCAGGAAGCGCAGCAGCGCGATGGCTACGGCCAGCAGGATGCCTGACATCACACCCAGTAGCACTACGCCTGCCACCGTCACCAGCGCAATGCCGTGCTCGACGCGGCTGTATCGGCGCAGCGCCATCAGGCCGCCGAAGTCGAACAGGCTGAAGGCCGAGGCGATCAGGATTGCGCCCAGCGCGGCCGTAGGCAGCTCCGCCAGCAAGTCGGTCAGGAACAGCAGCACCAGCAGCACCGTCACCGCGCCCACCACCGACACCATGCGGGTGCGCCCGCCGGCCGCCTCGTTGATGGCGGTGCGCGAACTCGAGCCGCTGACGGCAAAGCCCTGGCTGAGCGCGCTGGCGATGCTGGCCGCGCCGATGCCGATGAATTCCTGATTGGCGTCGATGGTGTAGCCATTGCGCGCGGCAAAGCTGCGGCTGGTCAGCATGCCGCTGCTGAGCGAGACCAGGGCCAGCGCGGCCGCGGCCGGCACCAGCGTGCCGAACAGCTCGTGGGGCATTGACGGCGCGATCAGCCGCGGGAGACCGGCCGGCACTGGGCCCACCGCCTGGACGCCGAGACCCTGCAGGCCCAGCATCCAGCTCACGAAGGTTGCGAAGGCCAGCGCGAACAGTGCGCCCGGGGCGCGCGGCTGCCACGCTCGCGCGCCGAAGTAGACCGCAAGCGTGAGCGCGCCCAGCGCGGCGGTGGGCCAGTGGATCGCGCCCAGTTGCGTGAGGAACGACCCCGCCTGGCCGATCACGTCGCGGCCCGCCAGCGTCAGCCCGGTGACCTTGCCGATCTGGCTGAAGGCGATATTGATGGCCACGCCGTTGAGCAGGCCGGCAAGGATCGGCACGGACAGGAAGTCGGCCAGAAAGCCCAGCCGGAACTTGCCCGCGAGCACGCAGAAAACGCCGGTCAGCAGCGTCAGCGATACCGACAGCGCGCGGTAGGCCTCGCTGTCTGGCAGCGCCAGCGGCGACAGCGTGGCGGCGATCATCGCGCAGGTGGCAGCGTCGGGCCCGACGATCAGCTGCCGCGACGAGCCGAACAACGCATAGGCCAGCATCGGCAGGACCACGCTGTACAGGCCGACCACCGGGCTGAAGCCGGCCAGCTGGGCATAGGCCACGCTGATGGGCAGGCTGACCGCGGCCACCGACACGCCCGCCTGCAGGTCCACCGCGAAATCCTTGCGGTGGTAGCGCAGCAGCTCGGCGGCACCGGGCATCAGGCGGGTCAGGGTGTTGCGCAGCATGTCGGGGGGTATGGTGCCTGGAGATGGCTTGCCTGGCACCATACCGGTGCCTCGCGGGTGGCGCAATAGCCAGGCCGGGGCCGGCCGCGGTGGCGCGCTGGAACGGGCGAGCCCCGTCACAGGAAATGCGGCTACGATAGCGTCGATCCCCAATCGTTCACCACACAGGAAGCAAGCGATATGCTGGACCTCAGACCGGGCTGCGAGCATTGCAACAAGCCCCTGCCACCCGCATCGACCGAAGCCCGCATCTGCTCGTACGAATGCACCTTCTGCGCGGACTGCGTGGATACGCTCTGCAATGCCTGCCCGAACTGCGGGGGCGGCTTCGTGCCGCGGCCGGTGCGCCCGGCACGCGACTGGAAGAACGGCAATTACCTCGGCAACGACCCGGCCAGCACCAAGGTGAAGCACCGGCCGGTGGACCTCGAGGCGCATGCCCGCTTTGCCGGGGCGATCGCCCCGGTCCCGCCCGAGCAGCGCTAGCGGTGGTTTGCGCTAGCCTTTGGATTTCGGCTGGAGCAACTCGCCAGCCTCCTTCACATTCTGCTCGGCGCGCTTGCTGATCACTGCAAGCGCTTCGGCCTGCGCCTTCTGCGCGGTTTCGGCCAGCGCGCGCATGTTCTCCAATGCCTGGTGCAGCTGCTGCTGCACGAATTCACTGTGCTTGGCCATGGCCTCGGCCGGATTGCCAGCGGTGCTGTACTGCTGAGCGGCCGCTTGCAGCTGCTGCATGGTCTGGGCGAAGATCTCCTGCTGCTTCTGCACCACGGCCTGGATACCCTCATAGGCCAGCTTGTTGGCCTCGGTCAGGGCCTCGATGTCCTTGCGGCGCGCTTCCATTACCGCGCTCATGTCCACGCCCGGCAGGCGGAACTGTTCCATCATCTTGGTGAAGTCTGCAAAGGGATTGGGAGGCGTGGCCATGCTGGGTCTCCTTCTGGAAGGACTGGCAGGGTGGCCGGCTGCGGGGATGGATCGTGCCCTTCGGCCGGGTTCCTGTCCACTATAGCCGGTATCCGCACACTTCTGTGCCGTCAATCGAGGAAGACCCTAAAGTTCCCGGACCCCATGCCGTTGGCATCCATAGCCCGCAAGTGCGTTGGCCCGACCGGGCCCGTCCGCGGACGATGAGAGCGAAGAACGCCGCGCCGGTCCCAGGCGCGGACCGGCACTTCGCCGTAACCAGTGCTAATCAGGTAGAAGACATGAAGAATCTAGGCATCGGGGTCCGCCTCGGCATCGGCTTTGGGGTGGTTTTGCTGCTTTCTGCGCTCATGACGGTATTCGGCATGATGCGCCTGCAACAGGTGGCTGAGCGCACGCACGCAATGATGCAGCAGCCGCTGACCAAGGAGCGGGTGGTCAGCGACTGGTACCGCCTCATGCACACCAGCGTGCGCCGCACCACGGCGGTGGCGCGCAGTGCCGACCCGTCGCTCGGGGCATTCTTCGCGGCCGAGACCAAGGCGTCGATCGAAGGCATCGCCGCGCTGCGCGACAAGCTCCAGCCGATGCTCAGCTCGGCCGAGGAGAAGGCCGCATTCCAGAAGATCCTGAGCGTGCGTGACCCGTACAACAACGGCCGCGACAAGATCACCAAACTCAAGCAAGAGGGGCTGACCGAAGAAGCCAACCAGGTGCTGGAGAAAGAATTCGTTCCTGCCGGCGATGCCTACCTGGGCGAGATCCAGAAGCTGCTCGACATCCAGCGCGCCAGCATCGACGCAACCGCGCGCGAGATCAACGGCATCTACGTCAACGCCCGCAACAGCCTGATCGGGCTGGGCGTGGTGGTGCTGGCGGTCGGCATTGCGTTCTCGGTATGGCTGACGGCGGGCATCACGCGGCCGCTGCATCGCGCCGTGGCGGTGGCGCGCACGGTGGCGTCGGGCGACCTGACCAGCCGCATCGACGTCGACAGCCGCGATGAAACCGGACAGCTGCTGCAGGCGCTGGCAGACATGAACGCCAATATCCTGCGCATCGTGCGCCAGGTGCGAGCGGGCACGGAGTCGATCGTGTCCGGCACCAGCCAGATCGCGGCCGGCAACACCGACCTGTCGCAGCGTACGGAAGAACAGGCCTCGTCGCTGCAGCAGACCGCGGCCAGCATGGAAGAGCTGACCAGCATCGTGCGCCAGAACGCCGACAATGCGCGCCAGGCCAGCACGTTGGCGGTCAATGCCTCGGACATCGCCGAGAAGGGCGGCGACGCGGCGGGCAAGGTTGCCGAGACCATGGAAGAGATCAACGGCGCGTCGAGGAAGGTGGTCGACATCATCGCCGTGATTGAAGGCATCGCTTTCCAGACCAATATCCTGGCGCTCAATGCCGCGGTGGAAGCCGCGCGTGCCGGCGAGCAGGGCCGCGGCTTCGCCGTGGTCGCGGGCGAGGTGCGCACGCTGGCGCAGCGCAGCGCTTCCGCCGCCAAGGAGATCAAGGCGCTGATCGGCGATTCGGTCGATCGCGTCGAGAAGGGGTCCATGCAGGTGACGCAGGCCGGCCAGACCATGGTGGAGATCGTTGCCGCGGTCAAGCGCGTGACCGACATCATGGGCGAGATCAGCGCGGCCTCGGCCGAGCAGAGCGCGGGGATCGAGCAGGTCAACCAGGCGGTGACGCAGATGGATACCGTGACGCAGCAGAACGCAGCGCTGGTGGAAGAGGCCGCCGCCGCGGCGGGCTCGCTGGAGGAGCAGGCGCAGCGGCTGAAAGAGGCGGTGTCGACGTTCAGGCTGGCGGCGTAAGCGTAGCCTGTNCCCCCCCCCCCCGGGGGGGGGGGGGGGGGAGCACCTCCATCACAGCGGACGCTCACCGCGCCTTCAGGAACTCCCCCACCTCCAGCAACACCAGCTCGTTGTCGTCCGCCTGGTTCGGCTCGCGGCTGCTGCTGAAGGGCAGGTTGTTGTCGTTGCCCACCACGATATGCGTGGCGTCGACCACGTCGACGTTCTCGATGGTGAAGAACGGGAACGCCAGCACGCCATCCGTCAACGGCTTGCGCGCAAGCTTGCCCGGGTCGGCAATGCGCAGCAGGTCGATATAGCCGATCCTGCGCAGCGGCCCGCCGGCGTTGCCATCGCTCAGCTCGACCTTGTACACGCGCTTGAACTTTGCCACGTCGTCAAAGCAGTCCGGGCGCTTCTGCCCGGCCGGGCAGGCCTTGTCCGGCGTGCCTTCGCCGTTGTCGCGCTCGATGACAAGGCCGGTGGTGGCGTCGATCATGTTGAAGTCGCCGATGGCATGGCTGGCGCTTTCCAGTACGTACTTCCAGTGGCGGCCGGTCCAGGCCTGCTGCCTGACATCAAACTCCAGCACGCGCAGGTAGGGCTTGCCGCCTTCGTTCTCGTAGCCCTTGGCGGCCTCGTCCCACAGCGCGCCTTCCAGCAGCGCATACAGCTTGCTGCCGTCGGGCGAGGACGCCATGCCCTCGAAGCCCTTGGAGCGCCGCACCTGGAACTTCACGCTGCCGTCCGGTGCGCCGGGCGCGGTGATGGCGGGATGGTCGGGCGAGCGCACTACCTTGCCGTCGACCTTGGTGTCGAACACGGCCAGCACCTTGCCGTCCATGTCCGCCTTGATCAGGAACGGGCCGAACTCGTCGCCGATCCACAGCGCGCCGCCGGCGAACTGGAAGCTTTCCGTATCGAAATCCGAACCGGTCAGGTAGCGCTGCCTGGTGCCCTCGTGGACGATGCGGAAAGGCACCTTCTTGTCCGGGTCGTGCAGGAAGATGGTCTTCAGGCGCTGCAGGCGGCCGCTGCCGAAGTCCACCTTGTAGTGGTTCAGGTACAGCATGAAGTCCGGCGAGTTGGCCTTGGCGCCGGCGCCGTTGTCGGTCAGCACCCAGAAACTGCCGTCGTCCATGCGCTTGATGCCGGAATGCCCCTGTGCCGGCTGGCCGCGGAACGGCAGCGACACGCCGGTGGGGCGGCCATTGGACTTGCCTTCGACCGTGCCTGGCGTCTCCACGCGCTGCGCAGTGGTGAACTTGCCGCTGACCTGCAGGTCAGCGGGCGCGTCCTTCGGCACGGCAAGCAGGGTCTGGGCCGGCAGCACCGCATGGCCTGCCAGCGTGGCGGGGTAGGCAGCAGGGGCCTGCGCCCACGCCTGCGCCGCGCCCAGGCAGCCCAGTGCGATGGCCGCCCGGGCCAGCAGCAAATGACGAGACATTGTGGTTTTCCTTGGCGTTGAAGAGGACAAAACCCTGCATTGTCGGCGCCAAGTTTGACAGAACTGTGATCCGAGGGGCGCATGCGACTGGTCATGCTGCGCTGCAGCGTAACTACGATCCGGGCACTGTGTCGGTGCAATCCGCGAACGGTCGTGCTGCGCAGGCGGCGAAACGCGGGGCTGGCGCCGGGATTTCTGCCGATAGCCGCGCAAAAAGCAGTGGGTTTTCAGGCCCCTGAAAGCAAACTGAGGCAAAATTCTATTTTTCGCCTAGTTTGCCGCCGGTTGTGACCCAGCAGGCGGATGTCCCACCACCCGTTCGAGGATCTGAGAGAAGCAATGAGTAACCAGCAACCCACCATCATCTACACGCTGACCGACGAAGCTCCGCTGCTGGCGACCAGTGCGTTCCTCCCGATCATCCAGACCTTCACCAAGCCGGCCGGCATCAACGTGACCACCAGCGACATCTCGGTGGCGGGCCGCATCCTGGGCGAATTCCCCGAGTTCCTGACCGAAGCACAGCGCGTGCCGGATAACCTGGCCGAACTGGGCAAGCTGACGCAGCTGCCGGACACCAACATCATCAAGCTGCCCAACATCAGCGCCTCGGTGCACCAGCTGGTGAGCGCCGTCCGTGAACTGCAGGGCAAGGGCTACAAGGTGCCGGACTATCCGGAAGACCCGAAGACCGACGAAGAAAAGGCGATCCAGAAGCGCTACTCCAAGTGCCTGGGCAGCGCCGTGAACCCGGTCCTGCGCGAAGGCAACTCCGACCGCCGCGCACCGGCAGCGGTCAAGAACTTCGCGCGCAAGCACCCGCACAGCATGGGCGAGTGGAGCATGGCTTCGCGCACGCACGTGGCGCACATGAAGCATGGCGACTTCTACCACGGCGAAAAGTCCATGACCCTGGACAAGGCGCGTGACGTCAAGATGGAACTGGTCACCAAGAGCGGCAAGACCATCGTGCTCAAGCCCAAGGTCTCGCTGCTGGATGGCGAGATCATCGACAGCATGTTCATGAGCAAGAAGGCGCTGTGCGACTTCTATGAAGAGCAGTTCGAAGACGCGCGCAAGACTGGCGTGATGCTGTCGCTGCACGTGAAGGCGACCATGATGAAGGTGTCGCACCCGATCGTGTTCGGCCACGCCGTCAAGATCTTCTACAAGGAAGCCTTCGCCAAGCACGGCGCGCTGTTCGATGAGCTGGGCGTGAACGTCAACAACGGCCTGGTCAACCTGTACGAGAAGATCGAGGCGCTGCCCAGCTCCAAGCGTGAAGAGATCATCCGCGACCTGCACGCCTGCCACGAGCATCGCCCGGAACTGGCGATGGTGGATTCGGCCAAGGGCATCTCCAACCTGCACGCACCGAACGACGTGATCGTCGATGCCTCGATGCCGGCCATGATCCGCATCGGCGGCAAGATGTGGGGCGCCGACGGCCGTCCGAAGGACACCAAGGCCGTGATCCCGGAAAGCACCTTTGCCCGCATCTACCAGGAGATCATCAACTTCTGCAAGACCAACGGCAACTTCGACCCGACCACCATGGGCACCGTGCCCAACGTCGGCCTGATGGCGCAGAAGGCCGAAGAATACGGCTCGCACGACAAGACCTTCGAGATCGCCGAAGACGGCGTCGCCAACATCGTCGACCTGGCCACCGGTGAAGTGCTGCTGACGCAGGACGTCGAGCAGGGCGACATCTGGCGCATGTGCCAGGTCAAGGACGCGCCGATCCGCGACTGGGTCAAGCTGGCCGTCACGCGCGCGCGCAACTCGGGCATGCCGGCGGTGTTCTGGCTGGACCCGTACCGTCCGCACGAGGCCGAGCTGATCAAGAAGGTCGAGGCCTACCTGAAGGGCTACGACACCACCGGCCTGGACATCCAGATCATGTCGCAGGTGCGCGCCATGCGCTACACGCTCGAGCGCGTGATCCGCGGCCTGGACACCATCTCGGTGACCGGCAACATCCTGCGCGACTACCTGACCGACCTGTTCCCGATCATGGAACTGGGCACCAGCGCCAAGATGCTGTCGATCGTGCCGCTGATGGCGGGCGGCGGCATGTATGAGACCGGCGCCGGCGGTTCGGCTCCGAAGCACGTCAAGCAGCTGGTGGAAGAGAACCACCTGCGCTGGGATTCGCTGGGCGAGTTCCTGGCGCTGGCGGTGTCGCTGGAAGACGTTGGCATCAAGACCGGCAATGCCAAGGCCAAGATCCTGGCCAAGACGCTGGATGCGGCCACCGGCAAGCTGCTGGACAACAACAAGAGCCCGTCGCCCAAGACCGGCCAGCTGGACAACCGCGGCAGCCAGTTCTACCTGGCGATGTACTGGGCGCAGGAACTCGCCGTCCAGTCGGACGACGCGGAACTGGCCACCAAGTTTGCGCCGCTGGCCAAGACGCTCACCGACAACGAGCAGAAGATCGTTGGCGAACTGGGCGCCGTGCAGGGCCAGCCGGTGGATATCGGCGGCTATTACATGCCGGAAGCCGACAAGCTCAGCGCCGCAATGCGCCCGAGCCAGACGCTGAACGCCGCGCTGTCGACCGTGACGGCCTGACCGGAATGGCCCGCCTGGCGGGCCGGCAGGTGTCGCAACCCCGGGCCCTGGCCCGGGGTTTTTCTTTGTGCCGCGGAAGGCGTTATGGCTGCTGCGCTTCCATATGGATGTCCCACCCCTGTTCCGGGCCGCTCTTCTGGTCCCGGTAGGTCCAGAGCGCGCCGCAGTCCTGGCAGACGAAGCTGCTGATGGTGATGGCAGCGGAGCCGGCGGGCTTGATGCGGCGGGTATCGGTGATGCGCAGTGCCGCGTGCCCGGGGGCGCCGCGCACGTGGCGTTCAATGGCCTGGCAGGCAGTGCAGAGTGTCATCCGTGTCTGTTCCGTTCGATCGGCCACTGTAGCATGCCGGCGCCTTCAGGGCCGGAAGTGGACGGTACATGTGGCGCGTACGGGGTTTCACCCGGCGAGACCCTGAACCCGCACTTTCCATGTGATTTGGGGCCCGATCCGGTGAAGTTCATTGACATGCCTGGGTGGGGCCTGTATAAGGATGAGTGCAGGATCTTTCAAGCAGCAACCTAGAAGTCCAGGTGCTTGCCCACACGGCGCCACTTTTTCTCCTTGTGTCTTCCTTGATCGTCATGCCTTGCCGGCGCTTTTGCCGGTGAGAAAAAACTTATTGAGGAATCCAACATGGAAACCGGTACCGTCAAGTGGTTCAACGATTCGAAGGGTTTTGGCTTCATTACGCCTGATGCAGGCGGCAACGACCTGTTCGCGCACTTCTCCGAAATCCAGGGCAACGGCTTCAAGTCGCTGCAAGAAGGCCAGAAGGTGCGTTACGTCGCTGGCGTTGGCCAAAAGGGCCCGGCCGCGACCAAGATCGAGCCGATCTGAATCGCACCGACCTGAGTTGAGCTGAGCGCCGAGGCGCCAGTCCAATGAAAAAAGCTCCGCCAACGCGGAGCTTTTTTATTTCCGTTGCCGCAATTCCCCGCAACCGTGAAATAAAGCCACTGCTGGCGCGGCAACAAGCGTAGAGTGGGGGCAGGATCACCAAACGGCGGAGGCTGCCATGGATATCTATCCGGCTGCAACTTACAAGGGCTACGACCTCTATCCCCTTGTGTACAAGCACGCCGCCGAGCGCGTGTGGCCCGAGCCGCGGCCCGACCGTTCTTTCGATGCTGCCGTGGTGATCTGCCTGGAAGGCGAGTCGCCCGAAGGCATGCAGGCGCGCACGTTCCGCCTGGACGCCGCACCGTGGGATAACGTCGGCGGCGCGCGACGCGGTGCGTTGCGCTATGCCGAGGCCATCATCAATGGCTCGGTGCCGGGGGTATCGGTAACAACGGCCGGCGCGCCGATGGCATCCTGAAGGTCCGACGACGGGCCCTGGCGCCGTGGTGCATTTGCGCCGCTGACGCCCGCGCAGGGCCATGGCCCACGCAGTGCGCGTGATCCAGCATGAGTTCAGCAATCCTTCCCATCAGCGCGGCACGATGCCGCATGGAGATGTCGTGAGCGACAGCAGTCCCAGCCGCAGTCCCGGCAACACTGTTCCCGGCAGTACGCCCTTTGCCAGCTACAAGGGTTTCGATCTGTATCCCCTGGTTTATCGCCATCGGCCTGAGCAGGCCTGGCCGCGCATCAAGCCCGACAACAGCTTCCTCGCGTCGATCGTGATTTGCCGCGAGGGCTATCGCCCTGGCAGCGACCATGCGCGCGTGTACCCCATGAGCGAGTCGCGCTGGGAGAACATCGGCTCGGCGCGCCGCGGTGCGCTGCAGTTCGGCGAAGACATCATCAATGGCTTGGTCGCGGGCGAATCCGTGACGTCGATCTAGGTATCCGGTTCCGCAGCGGCCTGATACAGGCCGTTTGCGGAGCGGGGAAACAGGCGCGGCGCTATCCGTCAGACTGCAAGGAGTCCGTTCATGGACATGCGTTCGGGATCATCTGGTTTTCTGTGCACGTTGCCCGGCGAGGGCAAAGGCATCACCTATCACGTTGCGGTCTGCTTTATCGATGCGGAGCGTCCCACCGGGGTGCTGTTCACCAGCTTCGTGGGTGTGGGGCGGCGGTCGTTCGGCGTGCTGGCCGAGCCAGGGGCCCTGCAGGGCCAGCTTGCCGCCAGCGGCGAGGCGCTGTGCCGCCTGGCCATCGGCCAGGTGGTGCGCGACCAGCTGCACGACAAGGCGCGCGAGGGCGATTCGGTGCTGGACCTCGACGCCTCGCCATGGGACGGCGAGCTGAGGCCGGTCGGCGCGGGGCTCAGGACGGCCCGCCCGCATGTGCGCGTGCTTGGCTGAGGCCGCACGCGATCATCAAGCCAGATCAGGTCAGATCTGGAATACCGGGTCGCCGTGGCGCTCCAGCAGCGCCTCGATCAGCGCCATGTCGGCGATCTCGGGAGTACGGTCTTCCACCGCGCGCGACGGCCCGCAATAGGTGGCCGTCACGTGGCGCCTGACGGTCAGCACGCCGGACGCGGGCGGTGCGACTTCAACCGCCTGCCACGGTGCATGCCGGTAACTGCCTGCCTGCCAGCCTTCGGGCGTCAGGTGCACGGCTTCCCATTCTTCGATGACGGACATGATCGGTTCTCCTTGATTGAGGGATGAATCGTTAGTGGGACGGCACGCGCCGGCGGCGCATGCCATGGCGAGGGGACGCTGGCCTTACGACTTGTGCCGGTAGTTGATGCGTCCCTTGGTGAGGTCATAGGGCGACATCTCCAGCGTGACGCGGTCGCCCGCCAGCACGCGGATGCGGTTCTTCTTCAGCCGCCCGGACGAATACGCCCAGACTTCGAAGCCGTTTTCCAGGATCACGCGGAAACGGTTGTCGGGCAGGACTTCCGACACCTTGCCGCCAAATTCGACCAGTTCTTCTTTTGCCAAGGAGGCTCCTTGCTGTAGCCGCGCCGCTTGTGCGCGAGCTGTTGTGACGGCCAACTGGACACCAACTGGCCGATGGGATGGGGCTTGCGATGCCTGGCTTACTGCTGGCGCAGGCGCGCTGCGGCGCGCNGCGGGCGCGGGCGCGCGGGGGCGCGCTCGCCGGCACGGCGGGCGGACTGCCTCGCGCGGGCCTCAGAGCGGTGCGTGTCGTGGCGCATTGCCACGTTGGCGACGATGCGTTCGGCGCCATTGCGGTATTCCGCAATCATGTAGGTCGCGAACCAGAGGCCGGGTTCCTGCTGGATGGGATAGACGGAAACGGTGTAAGGGGTAGGGTTGATTCGATTCAATGTGATGCCTGTTCATGGGCGCGGCCGCAGGTGGCGCGGTGCATCGGGTTGCCGATGCTGAGCGTCGCGCGGTGGCGGCCGTTCGCCGTTGCTGTGTGCCAGCGTCGGACCCGCGCGGCAGCACGGGCGTTGAATCTGGCGTGAAGTGGACCATGCCTGCGCAAGCCGATGCGCCGGGTACAGGGGCGATCGTTGCGGAGCGGACATGCCGCCGGTCGGATAAGGGTGGTGGGCCGTTCGGCCCAAAGACGCATCGGGTGTACGCCCGATATGCCGCCGCTGAATGCTTTTGTGAGATTGTCTTGCGGCTGGCGCACGGATGTCGGGCGTTGCCGATCCGTGCATAGAATGTCCAATGATACCACTTCCGGGTCAATCCTGCCCGCGTGACGGGCAGTGCCCCTGGTGCGGCCGCCTTGTGGTACTTAGCGTTCGCTGATCTGCGCGAAGCGCTGCGACAGGAAGTCGATCAGTTCACGCACCGAAGGCAGCAGCCCGCGCCGTGACGGGAACACCGCGTGGATCACGCCGCCCCTGACCGACCAGTCTGGCAGGACCTTCACCAGCCGGCCATCGCGCAGCTCGTCGGTCATCATCATGACCGGCAGCTGCACGATGCCGGCACCGGCTACGGCCGCGGCGCGCAGCATGATCATGTCGTCGGTGACCAGCCGGGGCTTGTGGTGCAGGTCGGCGCTGGCGCCATCGGGGCCGTACAGCGACCAGGTGTGCGAGGGGCGCGGCGGACCCAGGTCCAGCGTTGGCAGCGCGTTGAGGTCCGCGGGCGCCAGCAGCGGCCCATGGCCGGCCAGCAGCGCCGGGCTGGCCACGAAGCACCAGGCGCGCTCGGCCAGCACGCGCATCACCAGGTCGCTGTCTTCCAGTGGCGGCACGCGCACGCGGATGGCCAGGTCGATCCCCTCCGCCACCACGTCCACGCGCCGGTTGGTGGCTTCCAGGTGCACGATGACCTTGGGGTTGGCCGCCATGAAATCCGCAATCATGTCTCCCACGCGCGCGTGCAGCAGCGCCACCGGGCAGGTCATGCGCACCAGGCCGCTGGGTTCGGCGCGGGTCTGCTCGATGGCGCTTTCGGCCGCTTCGGCCTCCACCAGCATGGCCTTGCAGTGGGCGTAGTACGTCTGCCCGAGTTCTGTCACGGAGAAGCGCCGCGTCGAGCGCTGGATCAGGCGCACGCCCAGGCGTTCTTCCAGCATGGCCACGCGCCGGCTCAGCTTGGACTTGGGTATGCCGAGCACGCGCCCGGCGGGCGCGAAGCCCTGGTGGTCGACTACCTGCGCGAAGTAATACAGGTCATTCAGGTCGGGATGCAAGCGGGCGGCTCCTGTCGTCCTGCCAGTAGGACGCTGAGGGCAGATTTTCCGTCCTACCGGTGCGATCTGCCAAGACCTATGCTTTGGCCACACGGTCGGCTTGGGATTGCCCCGAGCCGCCGGTTTCACCAACCGCATAGGAGAAAGCCAAATGACCACACCCGCGAATTTCAACGGCAAGCGTCCGGTGCTGGATCCCGCTGATACGGCCATGCTGCTGATCGACCACCAGAGTGGCCTGTTCCAGACCGTTGGCGACATGCCGATGCCTGAGCTGCGAGCCCGTGCGGCAGCGCTGGCCAAGATGGCGACGCTGTGCAAGCTGCCGGTGATCACCACGGCATCCGTGCCGCAAGGCCCGAACGGCCCGTTGATTCCGGAAATCCATGAAAACGCCCCCCATGCCAAATACGTTGCGCGCAAGGGCGAGATCAACGCCTGGGACAACCCCGACTTTGTCGCCGCGGTGCGTGAGACCGGCAAGAAGACCCTGATCATCGCCGGCACCATCACCAGCGTGTGCATGGCATTCCCGTCGATCAGCGCGGTGGCCGACGGCTACAAGGTGTTCGCGGTGGTGGATGCCTCGGGCACGTATTCCAAGATGGCGCAGGAGATCACCCTGGCGCGCATCGTCCAGGCCGGCGTGGTGCCGATGGATACCGCCGCCGTGGCCTCCGAGCTGCAGCAGAGCTGGAACCGCCCGGACGCGCAGCAATGGGCCGAGGTCTACACGCAGATCTTCCCGGCCTACCGCCTGCTGATTGAAAGCTATCTCAAGGCGCAGGACGTGGAGAAGAACCACGAGGTGCTGGACTCCAAGCGCTGACGCCTTGCCGGCAACGCACGGCATACCCAGGGGTACGCACGCATGGCAGAAACCACGCGTGCGTACCTTTCTTTGTTGACAGGAGCACACCATGAGCAAGCCCTACAAGCGTCTTGACAAGAGCCAGGCCGCCGTCCTGATGGTCGATCACCAGGCCGGACTGCTGTCGCTGGTGCGGGACATCGAGCCCGACAAGTTCAAGAACAACGTGCTGGCACTGGCCGACCTGGCCAAGTATTTCAAGCTGCCGACCGTCCTGACCACCAGCTTCGAGGATGGCCCAAACGGACCGCTGGTGCCTGAACTCAAGGCCATGTTCCCCGACGCACCGTTCATTCCACGCCCGGGCCAGATCAACGCCTGGGATAACGAGGACTTCGTTGCGGCGGTGCGTGCCACCGGCAAGAAGCAGTTGCTGATCGCCGGCGTGGTCACCGAGGTGTGCGTGGCCTTCCCGGCGTTGTCGGCGATCGAAGAGGGTTTCGAAGTCTTTGTCGTGACCGATGCCTCGGGCACCTTCAACGAAATCACGCGCGATTCGGCCTGGCAACGGATGTCTGACGCTGGCGCGCAGTTGATGACGTGGTTCGGCGTGGCTTGCGAACTGCATCGCGACTGGCGCAACGACATCGAGGGTCTGGGTACGCTGTTCTCGAACCATATTCCGGATTACCGGAATTTGATTACGGCGTACACGACGGTGAAGGGCAGCAAGTAAGCTACGTCCTTCAGCAAGCCGCTGGTTTGCTCCCCTCTCCCGCAAGCGGGAGAGGGAGCAAACAAGTGGCGGTTTACTCCTCTCAGGCTTCCTTCACAGCCGCCCGCACCGGCGCCGCGGCGACTTCCGCCTGCGCCGACGCCGACCTCCGGTGGTTGATCATCGACACCGCCCCCACCGCAATCACCGCCGGGATTGCCATCGCCATGAAGTTCTGCTGCAACGGCAACGACATCCCCACCAGCACGCCGATCACGATCGGTGCCAGGATGGCGCCGCTGCGTCCCACGCCGGACGCCCAGCCGATGCCGGTGCCGCGCACCGCCATCGGATAGAACTGGCCCGCATAGGCATAGGTGACGATCTGCGTGCCGATGGTGGAAGCACCTGCCAGGCCCACCACGACGAACAGCGCTGCGCTGGGCATCGGGTAGCCCAGCAGCGTGATCGACACTGCCGCCAGCGAGTACATGCCGATCAGCACNCACATGTTTGCCCGCCAGCCGGTCGGCTAGCCAGCCGCCACCGATCGCGCCGAGCATCGCGCCGAAGTTCAGCACCAGCACGAAGGTCAGCGCCGAGCCCAGGCTGTAGCCTGCGCCGGCCATCAGCTTGGTCAGCCATGAGCTGAGCGCGTACACCATGAACAGGCACATGAAGAACGCCACCCAGAACATCACCGTGCTGAAGCCGCGGCCGTCCTGGAACAGGCGGCGGATCGGCGCGCTGCCGGCCTTGTCGTCCGCAGCCAGCGTAAAGACGTCGCCGGCTTGCGCGCGATGCGACGGCACCAGGCGCGATACCACGGATTGCAGAGCGTCGGTCTGGCCGGTGCGGAGCAGGTAGGGCATCGACTCCGGCAGCGAGCGCAGCACCAGCGGGACCAGCAGCACCGGCAGGCCGGCGGCGAGGAAAACCGACTGCCAGCCATAGCTTTCGATCAGCCCCTTGCCCAGCAGCGCGGCCAGCATGCCGCCCACCGAATAGCCGCTGAACATCAGCGTCACCAGCGTGCCGCGCAGCTTGCGCGGCGAGTACTCGGTCATCTGCGCCACCACGTTGGGCATCACGCCGCCGATGCCCAGGCCCGCCAGGAAGCGCGTGACGCTGAACGTCACCGGGTCGCTGGTAAAGCCTGCCGCCGCGGTGAAGACACTGAACAGCACGATGCAGATGGCGATGGCGCGCCTGCGGCCGATGCGGTCGGCCACGGTGCCGAGGAAGATCGCGCCGAACATCATGCCGAACAGCGCCGAGCTGACCATGAAGCCGGCGCTGGTGGCGGTCACGCCCATCTCTTTCATGATCGACGGCAGGGCGATGCCCGCCACGGCCAGGTCATAGCCATCGAAGATGATGATCAGCGCGCACCAGAACAGGATGAGCGCATGGAAGCGGTTGAAGCGGGCCTCGTCGGCCAGCTTGTGGACATCGATATGACGCATGATTTGTCTCCGGTATGGTGGTATGACGGGGCGGGCGGCGTTGCCGCTCACGCCACCGCGACGGCGCGCTCTGCGGCGGCCTTCAGTTCGCGTTCGCGCAGCATGAAACGCTGGATCTTGCCGGTGGCGGTCTTGGGCAGCGCATCGACGAACTCGATCGCGCGCGGGTACTTGTAGGCCGCCAGCCGCTCCTTGACGAAGGCCTTCAGTTCGCCGTCGCCCAGCTGCGCCCCCGCCTTCAGCACCACGAAGGCCTTGGTCTTGATCAGTCCTTCATGGTCGGGTACGCCGATCATCGCGGCCTCCAGCACTGCAGGGTGCTGCACCAGCGTGGCCTCGACCTCGAACGGCGATACGTAGATGCCGCTGACCTTGAGCATGTCGTCGCTGCGCCCGGCGTAGCTGTAGCTGCCATCCGGGTTGTGCACGTACTTGTCGCCGCTCTTGGTCCAGCCGCCGCGGAAGGTCTCGCGCGACTTCTCGCGGTTGGCCCAGTACATCAGCGCGGCGCTGGGGCCCTGGATATAGAGGTCGCCGATCTCGCCGTCGGGCACCGGGCGGCCTTCTTCGTCGCGCAGTTCGATGGCGTAGCCAGGTACCGGCCAGCCAGTGGTGCCGTAGCGCACCTGGCCGGGACGGTTGGACAGAAAGATATGCAGCATCTCGGTGGAGCCGATGCCGTCGATGATCTCGCAGCCGAAATGCGCGGTGAAGCGCTGGCCGATATCGGCGGGCAGGGCCTCGCCGGCGGACGAGCACAGCCGCAGCGCGACCTCGGCGCGCTGCGGCAGCGCCGGCGAGGCGAGCATGCCGGCGTAGCCTGTCGGCGCGCCGAAGAACACCGTTGGCCGGTGCTGCAGCCAGCGGCGGAAGGTGGCCTCGGGCGTGGGCCGCTCGGCCATCAGCACCACGGTGGCGCCGACGCTGAGCGGGAAGCTGAGGCCGTTGCCCAGCCCGTAGGCGAAATACAGCTTGGCCGCTGAGAAGCAGACGTCCTGCTCCTGCAGGCCGAGCACCGGGCCTGCATAGAGCGCCGCGGTCCAGTACGGGTTGCCGTGGCTGTGCACCACGCCCTTGGGCTGGCCGGTCGAGCCGGACGAGTAGAGCCAGAAGCCGGGGTCGTCGCAACTGGTGGCGGCAGGCGCCTGCAACGGCGCTTGCGCGGCAAGGAGGGCATCCAGCGCCGCCATGCCATCGGGCAGCGGCTCTTGCGCACGGGACACGAACACTTGCCCGACCTCATGCCCCGGACGGGCCAGCGCCTCCTGCAGCACGGGCAGCAGCGCGGCCGACACCAGTACCGCCTGCGCGCGGCTGTGCTGCAGCATGTAGCTATAGTCGTCGGCGGTCAGCAGCGTGTTGACGGCTACCGGGACGATGCCGGCGTACATCGCGCCCAGGAAGCAGACCGGCCAGTCGGTGCAGTCGTGCATCAGCAGCAGCACGCGCTCTTCGCGGCGGATGCCGGCGCCGAGCAGCGCCGCGGCCAGGCGCCGCACCTGCTGCGCCAGTTCGCCGTAGGTGAGCTGGCCGTCGTCATCGATATAGGCCACTTTGCCGGCGCGCCCGGCATTGCAGCCGAGCAGGTGTTCGGCAAAGTTGAAGGACGTGCCGGGTGGCCGGACGGGTGTCTCTGCGGGCGTGGCGGTCATGGGTGTCTCCCCGTTGCTGGTGTACGGTGTGCCGCGCGCCGCCATGCGGGCGTGGCGGCGCGGTGAAGCGGGTTGGCTTGAGCGGTCAGGCGAGCGCGTCGAGCACCGCGGTACTGGCCTGGATGGCGCTGCGCCGGTGATAGAAGTGCAGGGCGCGCAGGCCACCCAGTTCCTCGCCGCCGCCGGCGCGGCCGGGGCCGCCGTGCAGCGATTGCGGCATGACGTTGCCGTGGCCGGTGTGCAGCTGCGCCACGTCGGGCGAGATCACATGCACGCGGCC
>NZ_JFJW01000131.1:0-28156 GCF_000611125.1 Cupriavidus sp. SK-4 | reverse complement strand
CGACGGCGGCCGCGCCGAGCGCGGCCGCGTCGCTGCCATAGAGCGATGCCACCAGCGAGCCCTGGCCACGGCGCACGAGTGCAAGTGCGTGGGCGGTATCTCGATAGGGCAGCAGCGTGGCCACCGGGCCGAACACTTCGGTGTCGTGCACCGCGGCGGCGGCGTCCGCATCGGTCACGCCCAGCAGCGTCGGACCGACGCAGCAGGCCACGGCCGGATCGGCATCAATCAGGTGCTGCGTGGCGTCATGCAGCACCTGTGCATGCTTGCGCAGGTATGCCAGCCCGTCTTGCACAGCGTTGAACTGCGCACGGCTGACCAGCGCACCCATGCGCACCGTATCGTTGCGCGGGTTGCCCACGGTCACTTTCGACAGCCGTGCGCCGATGGCCTCGGCGGCCTGGCCATACAGCGCTTCAGGCACGAACACGCGCCGGATCGCGGTGCATTTCTGGCCGGACTTGACCGTCATCTCGCGCACGACTTCCTTCACCAGCAGGTCGAAGGCGGCGGTATCGGCGCCGTCCTGCGGCAGCAGCACGGCGGAGTTGATACTGTCCGCCTCAATATTCACGCGAACAGAGCGTTGCGCGATGGCGGGATGCGAGCGGATCACCGCGGCCGTATCGGCCGAACCGGTGAACGACACCACGTCAAACGGCTGCAACTGGTCCAGCAGTCCGGCCGAGCTGCCGCACACCACCGACAACGCGCCGGCCGGCAGCACGCCGGCCTCGACCACGTCGCGCACCATGCGCTGGGTCAGCCAGGCGGTGGCGGTAGCGGGTTTGACGATCACCGGCACGCCGGCCAGCAATGCCGGCGCCGCCTTCTCCCACAGTCCCCAGCTCGGGAAGTTGAAGGCATTGATAAACAGCGCCACACCGCGCGTGGGCACCAGCACGTGCTGCGACTGGAACAACGGGTCCTTGCCCAGCCGCGCGGCCTCGCCATCCAGCAGGTAGTGCCGGTCGCCGAGCGTATCGCCCAGCTTGGCGTAAGTGCCCAGCGTGAAGATGCCGCCGTCGATGTCGACCGCGGAGTCGTTCCTGACGGTGCCGCTGTTGGCCGTGGCGATGTCGTAATAGGCATCGCGATTGGCCTGCAGCACCTTGACGATGTCAGCCAGCAACGCGGCGCGCTGCCGGTAGGTCAGCGCACGCAGGGCGGCGCCGCCCTGTTCGCGGGCAAAGGCGGACCCGGCCGCCAGGTCCAGCCCGGTGGCATCCACGCGCACCAGTTCGTCGCCCAGCACCGGATCGAACAAGGGCGTGCCGGCACCGCTGCCGGCCTGCCACTTGCCGCCGAGGTAGTTGGATAGCAATTCAGTCATGGGGGATCTCAGCGCGTGAAGTCGATGCGGCCTTCCGGCAGCAGATAGAGCACCAGCGCGCGGCCGTTGCTGACGGTGGGGCGGTGGGCGCTGCCCGGCGGGCATACCAGCCAGCCGGCGGGGCGGCCGTCGAACTGCGCGTCGCCCTCGAGCGGCATGATCAGGTCGATCTCGCCGTTGGGATGGGTGTGATGCGGGCCGGCAATGTCCTGCATGTCGACCACGTCGACGGAAAAGCCGTGCAGGTCGTCAGCAGGCTTGAAGATGCGGCCGTAGCGGATGCCGCCGCCTTCGCGGTCGCACAGCCAGCCTTCGGCCACGCCGGTCTGGCAGGCGTCCTTCAGTTGCTGGTAGGTGGGGCTGCCGGCGCCGTGCTCGGCATTGAGCCAGGCATCGAGTGCGGCATCCAGCGGGCGGCCTGCCAGTTGCGCGGTGAGCCGCGCGATCTGGCTGCGGAATTCTGTGGGGGACATGGTGTTGGGGCTCCGTCTGATTCGCCAGTTGCTATCACTGGCTTCATGCATTATTGTGCATGTATGAAAAATAGAGCCGAGCAGAAATCATGTCAAGCACTATATTGCATAAATCTGGGTTAACCCCGGATGTCGACCTGCATCATGATTCAGATGCAAGCGCTGCCAATGGCACTGAGAAGAACCCGTTCCTGGTCGCGCTGGGCGAGCGTGTGCGCGAGTTGCGCGCCTGCCGCGGCCTGACCCGAAAGGCCGCCGCGCAGGCCGCCGGTGTGTCGGAGCGGCACCTGGCCAACCTGGAATACGGCAGCGGCAACGCTTCCATCCTGGTGCTGCAGCACATTGCCGATGCGCTGCAGTGCTCGCTGGCCGGGCTGCTGGGCGACGTCACCACGTCGTCGCCTGAATGGATCCTGTTGCGCGAACTGCTGGAGCACCGTGACGAAGCCACGCTGCGGCGCGTGCGCATTGCCGTGGGCGAGATGCTCGGCACGGGTGGCGAGAATGCCGGCCAGGCCGCGCGCAGCCCGCGCGTGGCGCTGATCGGGCTGCGCGGCGCCGGCAAGACCACGCTGGGCGGGATGCTGGCCGAAGACCTGGACTTCCCCTTTGTCGAGCTGAGCCGCGAGATCGAGAAATTTGCCGGCTGCAGCATCTCGGAGATCCAGGGCCTGTATGGCATGAACGCCTATCGCCGCTACGAGCGGCGCGCGCTGGAAGAAGCCATCCAGATCTATCCCGAGGCCGTGATCGCCACGCCCGGCGGCCTGGTCTCTGATCCGGCCACCTTCAACCTGCTGCTGGCCCACTGCACCACGGTCTGGCTGCAGGCAGAGCCGGAAGACCATATGGAGCGGGTGCGCGAGCAGGGCGACTTCCGCCCGATGGCGGCCAGCAAGGAGGCCATGGAGGACTTGCGCCATATCCTGGCCGGGCGCGCGGCCTTCTATTCCAAGGCGGAGTTCTCGCTGGACACCAGCGCGCGGCCTCTGGAACCCACCTTTGCCTCCCTGCGCGAACTGGTGCGCCAGGCCTTGCGCATGCCGTTGTGACGGCTGGGGCGCAATAACCTGGGGCAGAGGGGCAGCGACCGGCACTCCTTGGTAAATCTGCATAATAGTGCTTGCAGAAAATCTTGTCGATGAACTATAGTTCGTCTCACCAGATTCCTGTCCATGCACGATAGTGCAGTTTCGCAGAGGAGACACCGCCGTGACCATCGCCCCCCGCGTCGACTACCAGACCGCCCCCGCCCAATACAAGCACCTGAAGCTGACGTTCGACGGCCCCGTCGCCACGCTGGCGGTGGATATCGACGAGAACGCCGGCTTGCGCCCCGGCTACAAGCTCAAGCTCAACAGCTACGACCTCGGCGTCGACATCGAACTGAACGATGCGCTCAACCGCGTCCGCTTCGAGCACCCGGAAGTGCGCACCGTGGTCGTCACCAGCGGCAAGGACAAGGTGTTCTGTTCCGGCGCCAATATCTTCATGCTGGGTGTCAGCAGCCATGCGTGGAAGGTCAACTTCTGCAAGTTCACCAACGAGACCCGCAACGGCATCGAGGATTCCTCGGCGCACAGCGGCCTGAAGTTCCTGGCCGCGGTCAATGGCGCCTGCGCCGGCGGCGGCTATGAGCTGGCGCTGGCCTGTGACGAGATCCTGCTGGTGGACGACCGCTCGTCGGCAGTGAGCCTGCCGGAAGTGCCGCTGCTGGGCGTGCTGCCCGGCACTGGCGGCCTGACCCGCGTGACCGACAAGCGCCACGTGCGCCATGACCTGGCCGACATCTTCTGCACCACCACCGAAGGCGTGCGCGGCCAGCGTGCCAAGGACTGGCGCCTGGTCGACGACATCGCCAAGCCGGCCGTGTTCGCGCAGAAAGTGCAGGAGCGCGCGCTGGCGCTGGCCGCGCAGAGCGACCGCCCGGCTGACGGCAAGGGCGTGGCACTGGCCCCGATCGAGCGCACCATCGAAGCCGATGCGCTGCGCTACACGCATGTGACGATCGAGATCGACCGCGCCGGCCGCACCGCCACCTTTACGGTCAAGGCGCCGACGGGCACGCAGCCGCAGAACATCGATGACATCGTTGAAGCCGGCGCCGCCTGGTACCCGCTGCAACTGGCGCGCGAACTGGAAGACGCGATCCTGTCGATGCGCACCAATGAACTGGACATCGGCACCTGGCTGATCAAGACCAGCGGCGATGCCGCCGCGGTGCTGGGCACCGACGCCACGCTGCTGGCGCACAAGGACCATTGGCTGGTGCGCGAGACCATCGGCCTGCTGCGCCGCACGCTGAGCCGCCTGGATGTGTCGTCGCGCAGCCTGTTCGCGCTGATCGAGCCGCAATCGTGCTTTGCCGGCACCTTCCTGGAACTGGCGCTGGCCTGTGACCGCAGCTACCACCTGGCACTGCCGGACGACGAGGAGCGCGCACCGAAGATCACCGTGGCGGAAGTCAATTTCGGCCTCTACCCGATGGCCACCGGCCAGAGCCGCCTGGGCCGCCGCTTCTACGACGAGCAGCCCGCGCTGGACGCGGTGCGCGCCAGGGCCGGCCAGCCGCTGGATGCCGATGCCGCCTATGCGCTGGGCCTGGTCACCGCCAACCCCGACGACATCGACTGGACCGATGAAGTGCGCATCGCGCTGGAAGAGCGCGTGGCGATGTCGCCCGATGCGCTCACCGGCATGGAAGCCAACCTGCGCTTCAACGGCCAGGAAAACATGTTCACCCGCATCTTCGGCCGGCTTACCGCGTGGCAGAACTGGATTTTCCAGCGCCCCAACGCGGTGGGCGACAAGGGTGCGCTCAAGGTCTACGGCAAGGGCGACAAGGCCGCCTTCGACTGGAACCGCGTCTGATCCAGCCTTACACGACAACCGAATCGTCCCCCGAAGGAGACCACCATGTCCGGCATCAACTACAGCGACAAGATCCCCAACAACGTCAACCTGAGCGAAGACCGCACCCTACAGCGCGCGCTCGAGCAATGGCAGCCCAACTACCTGAGCTGGTGGAACGACATGGGCCCGGAAGGCTCGCACCAGCATGACATCTACCTGCGCACCGCGATCAGCGTCGATCCGCAGGGCTGGGCCCACTTCGGCCACGTCAAGATGCCGGACTACCGCTGGGGCATCTTCCTGAACCCGGCCGAGGCCAACCGCAAGATCCACTTCGGCGACCACAAGGGCGAAGACGCCTGGCAGGACGTGCCCGGCGAATACCGCGCCAACCTGCGCCGCATCATCGTGACGCAGGGCGATACCGAGCCCGCGTCGGTCGAACAGCAGCGCCACCTGGGCCTGACCGCGCCCAGCATGTACGACCTGCGCAACCTGTTCCAGGTGAACGTGGAAGAGGGTCGCCACTTGTGGGCCATGGTCTACCTGCTGCACAAGTATTTCGGCCGCGACGGGCGCGAGGAAGGCGAAGCGCTGCTGGAGCGCCGCAGCGGCCAGCAGGACAACCCGCGCATCCTGCAGGCGTTCAACGAACAGACGCCTGACTGGCTGTCGTTCTTCATGTTCACTTACTTCACTGACCGCGACGGCAAGTTCCAGCTGTGTGCGCTGGCCGAGTCCGCCTTCGACCCGCTGGCGCGTACCACCAAGTTCATGCTGACCGAGGAAGCACACCACATGTTCGTGGGCGAATCCGGCGTGTCGCGCGTGATCCAGCGCACCTGCCAGGTGATGAACGAACTGAAGACCGACGATCCCGCCAAGCTGCGCGCGGCCGGCGTAATCGACCTGCCGACCTTGCAGCGCTACCTGAACTTCCACTACAGCGTCACCATCGACCTGTTCGGTGCCGATGAATCCAGCAACGCCGCCACCTTCTACAGCACCGGCCTGAAGGGCCGCTACGAGGAAGGCAAGCGCATGGACGACCACGTGCTCAAGGGCCAGACCTACCGCATCCTGCAGGCGCAGAACGGCCAGCTGACCGAGAAGGAAGTGCCGATGCTCAACGCGCTCAACGAAGTGCTGCGCGACGACTACATCAAGGACAGCATGGCCGGCATCGAGCGCTGGAACAAGGTCATCGACAAGGCCGGCATCCCGTTCCGCCTGAAGGTGCCGCACAAGGCCTTCCACCGCAATATCGGCGCGCTGGCCGGCGTCAAGGTTGCGCCGGACGGCCGCGTGATCTCCGACGCCGAATGGCGCGACTTCCGCGACCAGTGGCTGCCCAGCGAAGGCGACCGCGCCTTCGTCGCCAGCCTGATGGGCCGCGTGGTCGAGCCGGGCAAGTTCGCCAACTGGATCGCGCCGCCGGTGATGGGCATCAACCGCCAGCCGGTGGATTTCGAATACGTGCGGTTCAACTGAGCCACGGGCCATCCGCCCGCTGCGGGTTTGCTCCCCTCTCCCGCATGCGGGAGAGGGGCGGGGGGGAGGGCGGGAGCATCAACGAAGCGCCGGTGCTTAAACCACCCCTCACCCTACCCTCTCCCCTGAGGGGAGAGGGGAACACCGAGGGCAGGGATACACGCCCTGGAAGCACTCTGATTCTGGAGACCGCCATGGACATGGCAGAAATTCAAGTCATCAAGCAGCACCTGATCGATCCCGAGATCTGCATCCGCTGCAACACCTGCGAAGCCACCTGCCCGGTGGGCGCGATCACGCACGACTCGCGCAACTACGTGGTCGATGCCGACAAGTGCAACCTGTGCATGGCCTGCATTTCCCCGTGCCCGACCGGCTCGATCGACAACTGGCGCGCCATGCCGAAGCTGCGCGCCTACAGCATCGAAGAGCAACTCACCTGGGACACGCTGCCGGAAGAACTGACGCCCGAGCAACTGGCCGACCTGGCACCCGGCGCCGAGATGCAGACCGCCGCGCCGGAGATTCCCACCACGTCGCCGCTGGCCGGCACCGGCGAAGACGCCGTCAACAGCGCCCGCTACGGCGCCACGGTGCCGCCGTGGTCCGCCGCGCATGCCTACACCAACCTGTATGGCGCCAAGTCCGCCAACAAGACCATCACCGCTACCGTGACCGGCAATGTGCGCGTGACCGAAGTGGGCCGCGAATACGACACGCACCACATCGTGCTGGACTTTGGCGCGACCCCGTTCCCGGTGCTGGAAGGCCAGTCCATCGGCATCGTGCCGNCCCCCCCCGCCCCCGCCGCCGGCGGCCGCCCGCACCATGGCCGCCAGTACTCGATCGCCAGCCCGCGCAACGGCGAGCGTCCGGGCTACAACAACCTGTCGCTGACCATCAAGCGCGTGCTGCAGGACCATGACGGCAACCCGGTGCGTGGCGTGGCCTCCAACTACATGTGCGACCTCAAGGTCGGCGACAAGGTCGAAGTGATCGGCCCGTTCGGCGCCAGCTTCCTGATGCCTAACCACCCGCGCTCCAACATCGTGATGATCTGCACCGGCACCGGCAGCGCGCCGATGCGTGCCATGACCGAATGGCGCCGGCGCCTGCGCAAGGCCGGCAAGTTCGACGGCGGCAAGCTGATGCTGTTCTTCGGCGCGCGCACGCAGGAGGAACTGCCTTATTTCGGCCCGCTGCAGAGTCTGCCCAAGGATTTCATCGATATCAACCTGGCGTTCTCGCGTACGGCAGGGCAGCCCAAGCGCTATGTGCAGGACCTGATGCACGAGCGCGCGGCGGACCTGGCAGCGTTGCTGGCGAGCCCCGACACCTGCTTCTATGTGTGCGGGCTAAAGAGCATGGAAGAGGGCGTGATGCTGGCGCTGAGGGACGTCGCGCAGCAGGCGGGGCTGCAATGGGAGGCGCTGGCTGAAGGGTTGAAGCGGGAAGGGCGGCTGCATCTGGAAACGTACTAGACGCAGCCGCGGGCGCGGACCCCTCAATCCGTATCCTGCTGCGCCTTGTGCTTCGATGCCATCTTGTCCTGCTGCGCCGGCGGCACGTTGTCGTAGTGGCTGAACTGGATGGTATAGCTGCCGTGGCCGCCGGTGATGCTGTTCAGCCGTGACTGGTAGTCGTTGAGCTCGGACAGCGGCACCTGGCCGGCCACCACCACGGCGTTGCCGACCGCGGTGCGCGTGCCGTGGACCTGGCCGCGCTTGGTGGAGAGGTCGCCGATGATGTCGCCCATGGCTGTGCCCGGCGCCGTCACCTCGATGTCGACGATCGGCTCCAGCACGCTGGGCCTGGCCTTGAGCACCGCGTCGATGAAGGCCTTGCGCCCGGCGGTCGCGAACGCGACTTCCTTGGAATCGACCGGATGGCTCTTTCCGTCATATACGGTCACGCGCACGTCCTGCATCGGGAAGCCCGCCAGCGGGCCGCTGTCGAGCACCTGGCGGATGCCTTTTTCTACGGCGGGAATGAACTGGCCGGGAATCGCGCCGCCTTTTACCGCATCGACAAAGTCGAAGCCCTCGCCGCGCGCCAGCGGCTCCACGCGCAGCATTACTTCACCGAACTGCCCGGCGCCGCCGGTCTGCTTCTTGTGCCGGTGATGGCCCTCGGCCTTGCCGCCGATGGTTTCGCGATAGGCAATCTTGGGCGGGCGCGTCACCACCTCCAGCTTGTATTGCTCGGTCAGCCGCTCGAGCGCGCAGCGCAGGTGGAATTCGCCCAGGCCGAACACCACGGTCTCATTGGTGCCAACCGGATGCTCGACGCGCAGGCACGGGTCTTCCGCGCTGAGCTTGTGCAGCACTTCGGCCAGGCGCTGCTCGTTGCCGCGCCGCGCCGGTTCGATCGCCAGGCCGTAGATGGGGGTTGGGAACTCCAGCGGCGTCAGGTGGATATTGCCGTCCTCGGTGGCGTCGTGCAGCACGGCATCGAAGCCCAGTTCGTCGACCTTGGCCACCGCGCAGATATCGCCCGGGCCGGCCCGCGGGATCTCCTGGGTCTCCTTGCCCTGCAGCCGCAGCAGGTGCGCCACCTTGAACGGCTGGCGCCCGTCGCCGATATAGAGCTGGCTGTCGCGCGTGACCGTGCCCTGGTGGATGCGGAACACCGCCAGCTTGCCAACATAGGGATCGATCACCACCTTGAAGACATGGGCCAGCACGTGCTTGTCAGGAACGGGCTCGGCGCGCACGGCCTTGCGGTGTTCGCTGCCTTCGCCCGTATCGCGATAGAACAGCGGCGGATTGCCTTCGGTCGGGTTCGGCAGCAGTTGCACGAATACGTCGAGCAGTTCCGTGATGCCGGCACCGGTGGCGGCCGAGGTAAAGCAGATCGGCACCAGGTGGCCTTCGCGCAGCGCGCGCTCGAATGGCGCATGCAGCTGCTCCGGCGTGATCGCCTCGCCCTGCTCCAGGTACAGCTCCATCAGTTCGGGATCGATCTCGATCACCTGGTCGATCAGCGCATCGTGCGCGGCCGGCACAGATAAAAAATCCGACTCGCCGGCCGGATTGAAGAAGCAGTCCACCACCTGGCTGCCGTTGCCGGCCGGCAGGTTGATCGGCAGGCATTCCTTGCCAAAGGCCTCCTGGATATCCGCAAGCAGCGCGGGCAGGTCGACCTTGTCGCCGTCGATGCCGTTGACGATGATCATCCGGCACAGCTGGCGCGCCTGCGCCCACGCCATCGTGCGGCGCGTGGTCATCTCGATGCCGGTCTGGGCATTGATGACGATGGCGGCGGTTTCCACCGCCGCCAGCGCGCTGATGGCGAGGCCGGAGAAGTCGGGGTAACCGGGGGTGTCTAGCAGGTAGATGCGGGTGTCGCGGTAGTGCAGGTGGGCGGCGGCGGTGGTGAGCGAGCGTTTGTACTTGCGCTCGAGCGGGTCGCTGTCGCAGACCGTGGAACCGCGTTCGACGCTGCCGGGCGTGTGCAGGGCACCGCCCTTGTGCAACAGCGCTTCGACCAGCGAGGTCTTGCCGCACCCCGCGTGCCCTAGCAAGGCGACGGTGCGGATGGCATCGGGACTATCGTGCATGGTGGCTCTCGTCCGGCAATGGCTGTCCGGGAATTATTGGCCAAATTCGCCGGAAGCGACATACGCGGATGCCCGACTCGGTGCATTGCCTGACGCAAGATGTCCCGCAAGTGGCGAGGCCGGCGCTCGGCCGGCCTCGCTTCGCGTTTCGCACAGCTTGCCCGCACTGCAGCAAAGCATGCGCTGATGCGCTGCAGCAAGATCAGCGGCGCACGTCGTCGTGGTCGGTCGACACCGCCAGCGCCTGCCACGCGGCCAGTTCGCTTTCCACCTTGCGGTTCTTCTCGGTGATGCGGTAGACCGTGTCCGAGCCCAGCGGCAGCCGCACCGGCGGGGTTTCGCTGTCGGCCAGGGTCAGCAGCGCCGCCGCCAGCTTGGCCGGGTCGCCGGGCTGCTGGTGGTTGGCCGAAGCCATGTGCTCGCGCATTGCCCCGACCGTATCGGCATATGCGGCGATCTCGGTGCGCACGCGCACCAGCGAGCTGGCATCGAGGAAGTCGGTGCGGAAGAAGCCCGGCTCTACCACGGTGGCGCGGATGCCCAGCGGCGACAGTTCCGCATCAAGCGCTTCGGTCAGGCCCTCCACCGCGAACTTGGTGGCGCCATAGACGCCCCAGCCGGGATACGCGGCGTAGCCACCGATCGACGAAATGTTGAGGATGCGGCCGCTGCGCTGACGGCGCATCTGCGGCAGCACCGCACGCGTCACGGTCAGCACGCCGAACACGTTGGTGGCGAACTGCTGCTCGACTTCCTGTGCGGAGGCCTCTTCGACCGCGCCGAGCAGGCCGTAGCCGGCGTTGTTGACCAGCACGTCGATGCGGCCGAAGCGGGCCACGGCGGCCTCGGCGGCGGCGATCGCCTGCGCTTCGTTGGTGACGTCCAGCGCCACGCCCAGCAGGTTATCGTGCTCGCCCAGTGCGGCGGTGATCGTCTCCGGGCGGCGCGCGGTGGCGACGACCCGGTCGCCGCGTGCCAGCGCGGCACGGGTCAGTTCCAGGCCGAAGCCGCGCGAAGCGCCGGTGATGAACCAGACCTTGCTGGCAGCGTTGTTGGTGGTGTTGGTGGTGTTGGCGGACATGGTGAATCTCCTTTCAGGGTGCTCGGTTTGACTGCGATGTCTGATGGCGGGGGCCACGGAGACAAATTTAGGCCGGCAACGCCCGCAACACTAGGCTGTGCAATCGCGTTTCAATGGCAACCATTAGTTGGGAATGGAAGCCAGGTGCGCCGATTGAGAAAACCTCAACCGTATGGCAGACTCGCCGGCATGGACAAACTGCCCCCACTGAACGCGTTGCGCGCCTTCGAGGCCGCCGCCCGGCACCTCAGCATCACCACGGCTGCCGAGGAGCTGCACGTCACGCCCGGCGCCGTCAGCCGCCAGATCCGCGCGCTGGAGGACGGGCTGGGCGTGCAGCTGCTGCATCGCGGCCACCGGCAGATCTCGCTCACGCGCACCGGCGAGGACTACTACCGCGCCGTGACCAGGGCGATGGACGACCTGCGCGAGGCCACGCGGCGATTGAGCAAGCGCGCCAAGCGCAAGCAACTGAAGGTGCGCGCCTACACCACCTTTGCCATGCGCTGGCTGATCCCGCGGCTGTCGAGCTTCCATGCCGCCAATCCCGGCATCGAGGTGCTGCTGACGGCGTCGCTCGATCCGGTCGACTTCCGCAAGGAAGACATCGACGGCGCGATCCGGCTGGGCGACGGCAAGTGGAGCGGTGTCAATACCTACCGGCTGGTGTCGAACATCCTGGTGCCGGTATGCAGCCCGGGGCTGCTGGAAGGCGGGCCGAAGGTGAAGAAGCCCGCCGACCTGCAGCACCAGACCCTGCTGCACTCGATCGCGCGGCCCGATGACTGGGCTCACTGGCTCAAGGCCGCGCGCGCTGACGGGCAGGTCGATGCGCGCAGCGGCATGACCTACCAGAGCTCGGCCATGGCCTATGCGGCCGCGGTCGAAGGGCAGGGCTTCGCGATCGCGCAGCGCTTCCTGGTGGCGGCCGACCTCGACGCCGGCCGGCTGGTGGCGCCATTCCTCCAGACCGTGGACATGGGCGACTTCACCTACTACCTGCTGACGCCCGCCGACCGCAAGGAAAGCCCGAGCATGGCGGTGTTCCGCCAGTGGTTGCTGGCGCAATTCGATACGCAAGGCTGAGGCGCATCGCTGCGCTCACCAGCCGGCAAAGCGCGCAAAGGCCTCTACCGGCTCGCGCGCGGTGCGCAGGCGGTTGGCCGGTTCGCGCGGATCGGGATGGCCGAGCGACATGCCGCACACCACGATCTCGCTGTCAGGAATCCGCAACTGCGCGCGGATGACCTCGTGGTAGCGCGCAAACGCCTGTTGCGCGCAGGTTTCCAGGCCATGCCCGAGCGCGGCCATCATCACCGCGTGCAGGAACATGCCGAGATCCAGCCAGGCAGCCTGGCCCTGCCCGCGTTCGATGGTGAAAAACAGCCCCACCGGCGCGCCGAAGAACGCGTAGTTGCGTGCGTATTGACGCGCCATGCCGGCGGCGTCGCCGCGCGGGATGCCGAGCAGGCCGTACAGCGCCTTGCCCAGCGTGCGGCGCCGCGCCAGGTATGGCTCGCGCCACGCTGGCGGGTAGTAGACGTATTCCTCGCGATGCTCACCGCCGCCGGTGTCGTGCAGTGCCAGCAGGGCTGCGCTGAGGCGATCACGCACGTCGCCGGCGCAGGCATAGACGCGCCACGGCTGCGTGTTCGATGCGCTCGGGCTGCGCGCGGCGTCGGCCAGGATCGCGGCCACCGTTTGCTGCGGCACCGGCGTATCGAGAAAGCCACGCACGCTGCGGCGCGCATACAGCGCCGCGATGATGTGGGCGCGGTTCATGACGCCGCGGCGGCAAGGCGTTGCTGGCCGGCATCGGCGCAGCGGATCGCGCCGTGCTCTTGCAGCGCGGCGATTTGCGACGGGCTGTAGCCCAGTTCGGCCAGCACGGCCTGTGTATGCTGCCCGCAAGCCGGCGCCGGCCGCGATGGCAGCGCGTTTTCCTGCGCGCTGTTGATCGGGAATCCCGGCATGCGGATCTCGCCCAGCGTGTCGTGCCGGACGCGCTGCACCATGCGGTTGGCGGCCACCTGCGGGTGCGCCATGACATCCTCGTAGGTCGCCACGCGCGCGCACAGGATGTCGGCGTCCTGCAGGCTGGTCAGCCACGCATCGGTCGGGCGGGTGACGAACTCGCTGGTCAGCACTTCCACCATTGCCGCGCGATTGGCCACGCGCAGCGGTGAGGTGGCGAAGCGCGGGTCATCGGCCAGCTCGGGCCGCCCCAGCACATCGCACAACCGGCGCCAGCGCTCGGGCATGTAGGCGGCCACCATGACCCAGCCGTCGGCGGTGCGGAAGGCCTGGTTGGGCGCGGAGTAGGGCGCCGCGCTGCCCACGCGTTCCGGCAGTTGCCCGTCGGCGCAATAGCTGGTGATGGACGACTGCTGCAGCGCCAGCGCTGCATTGAGCAGGCTGACATCGAGGTGGCCGCCCAGGCCGTCGCGCGCCCGCTGCGCGAGCTTCGCCAGCACGCCCACGCAGGCCACGTAGCCGGTCGTCACGTCGACCACCGGCGCCTGCACCTTGCACGGCTCGCCGTCGGGCAGGCCGATCAGGCTCATCAGGCCGGAATCGGCCTGCACGATGCCGTCGACGCCGGCGCGGCCCGCGTACGGCCCGTCCTGCCCGTAGGCGGAGATCGAGCAGTAGATCAGCGCGGGGTGCGCTTCGGCCAGTTGCGCATGGCCGAGGCCGAGGCGCTCCATCACGCCCGGGCGCATGCTTTCCACCACGATGTCGGCGCCGGCGATCAGGCGGCGTGCCACGGCCACGCCGTCGGCGGACTTGAGGTCGAGCGCCACGCCCAGCTTGTTGCGGTTGAAGCCGTGGAACAGCGCGCTGTCGTCGCCGAGCCAGCCCGGTCCCAGGCCGCGGCCCAGTTCGCCACCCGGCGGCTCCACCTTGATGACCCTGGCGCCCATGTCGGCCAGCAGCATGGTGCAGGTCGGCCCGGCGCCGATCTGCGTAAAGTCGATGACGGTCAGGCCGTCCAGTGCGTCGCGCAGCATGTCATGCCTCCGGAAGGGTGCGGCATCGTTTGAAAGTGCCTTGTGCAGTGGCCACCAGCACGCTGGCATCGGTGGTCAGCTCCGCCGAGGCGAAGTACAGGCTCTTGCCGGCGCGGGTGACCTGCGCCGTGGCGCGCAGCCGCCCCGCGCTGGCCTTGCTGAGATAGCTGATCGTCAGCATCACCGTGACCGCGTGGCCGAGCGCGCCGTCAGGCCCGGCGGGCAGCCCGGCGTAGCCGCAGGCGGCGTCGAGCAGGGTGGCGGTGACGCCGCCCTGCACGCTGCCCTGGCGGTTCAGGTGGCGCGGCTCGAGATCGAGCTCGAAGGTGCAGCGGCCGTCGCCGACGCTGGCCAGGCGGATGCCGAGGTAGTCCAGCAGCGGGTTGTCCGTCGGCGGCAATGCGGCGGGATGGGTAGGCGTGTTCATAGCGAGACCTTGATGCCGTTGTCCTGGATCAGGCGCTGCCAGCGCGCCATCTCCTTGCCGATGTAGGCCTTCAGCTCGGCCGGCGATGATGCCTGCGGCTCGAAGCCCTGCTTGCCCATCTGCTCCGCCACGTCAGGCGATTTGAGCGCGGCCACCAGCGCGGCGTTGATCTTGTCGACCACCGGCCTGGGCGTGCGCGCCGGCGCCAGCAGGCTGTACCACAGCTCGGCGTCGTAGCCGACAATGCCGGCTTCCGCAAAGGTCGGCAGGTCCGGCATCAGCGCGGTGCGCTTCTTGCCGGCGATGCCGAGCGCGCGCAGCTTGCCGGCGCGCACGTACTGGATTGCCGAGGCAAAGGTGGCGAACGAGATCTGCACCTGGCCGCCCATCAGGTCGGTGATCGACGGCCCGGTGCCGCGATACGGTACGTGCAGCAGTTCGGTCTTGTTGAGCTTGGCAAAGACTTCACCGGCCAGGTGCTGCGGCGTGCCGTTGCCCGGGCTGCTGTAGCTGAGCTTGCCGGGATTGGCGCGGGTGTACTGGATAAAGTCCTGCAGCGTGCGGAACGGCTGGTCGGGGTTCGCCACCAGCATGATCGGCACCGACGCGATCCGCCCCACCGGCTCGAAGTCGCGTTCGATGCTGAACGGAATCTTGGTGCCGAGGAACGGGTTCATCGTCACCTGGCTGGATGCAATCACCAGCGTATAGCCGTCCGGCGCCGCATGGGCGACATAGTCGGCGCCGAGGTTGCCGCCCGCGCCGGGCTTGTTCTCGATGACGATGGTCTGGCCCAGCAGCTGGCCCATCTTGGGCGCTATCAGACGTGCCAGGATGTCGTTGCCGCCGCCGGGGGCGAACGGCACCACCAGGGTGATCGGCTTCTGCGCGGGGTAGGGCGCCTGGGCCGCGGCGCCCAGCGCGGTGGCTGCCAGTACGCCGGCCAGCGCTGCGCGTGCGAATCGGGTAATACGAGTCATGCTTTGTCTCCTTTGTGTCTGTTCTCGAACGCTCAGCGGCCGGTGTAGCGGGGCTGGCGTTTTTCGGCGAACGCCTGCCGGCCTTCGGTCCGGTCGGCGGTATCGCGCAGCACGCCCCAGTAGAGTTCGGTCAGCTGCTGCGCATCGGCTTCACTGAGGTGGCTGGTCTGTCGCGACAGCTTCTTGACCGCCTGGACGGCCAGCGGTGCATTGGCGGCGATGCGTGTGGCGATGGCCAGCGCACGGTCGAGTAGCGCGGCTGGCGCTACCGTTTCGGTGACCAGCCCGATGCGCGCAGCCTGCGCCGCGTCGATCCGCTCGCCGGTCAGCACCATCTGCATCGCGTGCGCCGCCGGCACGGCCTTCAGCAGGCGATGCAGACCGGAAACGGCTGGGATCGACCCGCCCGCGGCTTCGGGCAGGCCGAAGCTCGCCTGCTCCGACGCAATCCGCAAGTCGCATTGCAGCGCGATCTCCAGTCCGGCCCCGAGGCAATGGCCGTTGACCGCCGCGATCAGCGGCTTGCACAGGCCGAGGTCGCTCAGGTCCATCAGCCGGATGTAGAGGCCGAGGTCGGCCGCCTGCTCCGGCGCGCGGAACAGCGCTTCCGGATAGGTGGCGGGCGAGCTGCGCGTGCCTTTCAGGTCGGCGCCCGCGCAGAAGGCGCGCGTGCCGGCGCCGGTCAGGACGGCCACGCGCAGGTCGTCGCGGTCGCGCACTTCGGTGAGGTGCGCGCGCAGTTCGCGCAGCGCGGCCACGTCCAGCGCATTGAGCGCCTCGGGCCGGTCGATCGTCAGCACGGCGACCGCGCCTTCGGTGTGGAGTCGTACGGTCATGGCGGCCTCCTTAAACGCTCGGCGACGACAGGCTGCGCCCGCCGCAGACATAGAGTGTCTGCCCGGTCACGTAGGACGACTGCGGGTCGAGGAAGAAGTTGACCGCGTTGGCGATGTCGTCGGCGGTGCCGATGCGCTGCACCGGGACAGACTTCTGCAGCCGCGCCTGCACCTCGGGCGCGAAGCCGCGGAACAGCGGGGTATCGACGATGCCGGGCGCCACCGCGTTGACGGTGATGCCCTTGGCCGCGAACTCGATCGCGAGCGAGCGCGTCAGGCTGACCACGCCGCCCTTGGCCGCGGAGTAGTTGGCCTGTCCGAAGCCACCCAGCCAGGCCCGCGACGAGATATTGACCACGCGCCCGTAGCCTCGGTCGACCATGCCCGGCAGCGCCGCGCGGCAGCACAGGAACTGCGAGCGCAGGTTGGTATCGATGACCAGGTCCCAGTCCTCGTCGGTCATCTTCAGGAAGCGCATGTCGCGCACGGCGCCGGCGTTGTTGACCAGGTAGTCGACGCGGCCGGTCCGCGCCTGCACCTGCGCAAAGGCGTCGTTGACCGCGGCCGAGTCGGTCAGGTCGGCGCTGGCGCCGAAGGCGTTGAAGCCCTCGGCGGCCAGCGCGCCGACGGCGGCTTCGAGCGCGGCGGCGTCGCGGTCGAGCAGGGCCACGGCCAGCCCCTGGCGGGCCAGTTGCGTGGCGATGCCCAGGCCGATGCCGCGCGCGGCGCCGGTGACCACGGCCACGTGCGAAGGGTCGAAGCGTTGCGTGCTCATCTCAGACTCCCAGCAAGTGGACGGAAGAGGCGGCGTGATCCACGCCCGCGATGCCGCCGCCGGTGCATTGCGTCAGGCCGATGCGGGGGCTGTCCACCTGGCGTTCGCCGGCGCGGCCCTGCAGCTGCCACAGGATCTCGACCATCTGCGCCACGCCGGTAGCGCCCAGCGGATGGCCCTTGGCCAGCAGGCCGCCGCTCGGGTTGACCGGCACGCGCCCGCCCAGGCGCGTCGCACCGGACTTGAGCAGGGGCACGGCCTCGCCGCGCGGTGTCAGGCCGAGGGCTTCGTAGTAGAGCAGTTCGGCGATGGTGAATGCGTCGTGCAGTTCGACCACGTCGACGTCCTGCGGGCCGAGACCGGCCTGTTCGTAGGCCTGGCGCGCGGCGCGCGCGGTGATCTCGGCATCGAGGATGTCGTCGTCGGCCTCTTCGCGCATACCCGACACCACCACCGAGGACAGCACTTTCACCGGTCGCGCCTGCGCCGGGCGACGCGTGCTCAGCACCACCGCCGCCGCGCCATCGACCTGCGACGGGCAGCACTGCAGCAGCGTCAGCGGGTCGGCGATCATGCGCGAGGCCAGCACTTCCTCGACCGTGGTGGTCTTGCGCTGCTGGGCATACGGGTTCAGCGAGCCGTGGTAGCGGTTCTTCACGGCCACTTCGGCGAGGTCAGACGGACTGGCGTCGCGCTCGTGCAGAAAACGCGTGCCGCGCATCGCATACACCGCGGGCAGCACCATGCCGGACTTCGCATAGAGCTCGGTCTTGTGGTCATTGCGCTGCAGCGGGATGGTGCCGCCGCCGAGCGCGGTGAGCTGCTCGATGCCGAATACCAGCACCGTGTCATATTGCCCGGCCAGCAGCGCGTGCCGCGCCAGGTGCACGCCGGTGGCACCGCTGGCGCAGGCGTTCTCGACGTTGTAGACCGGGATGCCCTTGAGCCCCAGGTCGCGCACGATCAGCTGGCCGAGGATCATGCCGCCCAGCACGTTGGCGCAGTAGACCGCCTGGATGCGGCCGCCCGGCACGTCGGCATCGGCCAGCGCTTTCAAAATCGCCTGTTGCGCCAGTTCCGGCGCCAGCACGCCGGGGTGGCGGCCGAACGGCGTCATCGCGCCGCCGTGGATGTAGATGTCCTGCATCTTGCTTACCTCTCTTTCTCTCGATCGTTCAGGCCGTGACGGCCTCGAAGACATAGCCCAGTTCGGCGTCATGCCGCTGCGTGTAGCGTTCGCCGATGACCGGACGCGCCGTGCCCAGCAGGCGGCCGAAGATGCGCACCGGGCCCACGAAATCGACATAGCCGAGCGCATACGGAGCCAGTCCGCTCTTGGGCGCGGGATGGATCACGGTGAAGCTGTAGAGCACGCCCGTTCCGGTGATGGCGACGGTCTCGTGGCCGTCCGCCAGCGGCGAGTCGGCGGGCAGCGCCGGGAAGATCCACTCGCCGGTGGCGCGGTCACGCGAGGCGAGCAGGTGGGGGACGGGTTCCGCGCTCCAGAGCGGATAGGGCTGGTCTGACATGGGTGTCTCCTGTGGGGTGGGCTTGGCGTAATAGTTGTCGCCGGCGGGCTGCGCGACAAACGATATTTCGGGCTGGTTCGCTTGAGAAAAAATCAAGCGAAATGGGAGGGAGGGCGTTTGGAGACGTGCTTTGGCGGCGGGCAGAAGCGGGCGGTGTTGGGTGCGCCTGCGCCGCCGGAACTAGCCTGAGCAAGGTGTTCTCCCTCTCCCCTCAGGGGGAGAGGGCTGGGGTGAGGGGTGGGCTAGCTAGGAACCAGGTCGAGCGAAGCCTACGGTTTTAACTCACGAGCATCAGCCCTTGACACTCCTGCCCTCTCCCCCATTCCTCTCCCGCAAGCGGGAGAGGGGTGCCTGCTGCAGGCGCTGCTGCAAGTCAGTGGCTCAGTGCACCAGCCCCACCAGCCGCGACAACGACTGCTCCGCGCCGCGCCCGGCCTCCACCACGAAGTCGATAAACCGCCGGACCCGCACCGGCATCTGGCTGCGATGCGGGTAGTACATGTACATGCCGACATTGCTGCTGCTGTACCCCGGCAGGATCGCCTTCAGCCGCCCGCTCACGAGGTCGGCGTGGATCATGTAGGCGGGCAGCTGGCCGATGCCCATGCCGGCGCGCACCGCTTCGACCTCGGCTTCCACGTCATTGAAGCTCGCCACGGCAGGCACCTCCTGGTAGATCAGGTCGCCGTCCAGTTGCAGCTCCCACGGCACCATGCGCCCGGTCGCGGGGCGGCGGAAGCCGGTGCACTGGTGCTGTAGCAAGTCGTCGAGGGTGGCCGGCTCGCCGTGCCGCGCCAGGTAATCCGGCGCCGCGCAGATGACCAGCGGCAGGTCGCACAGCCGCCGCGCCACCAGGTTCTGGCCGGGGCTGGTGCCGACGCGGAAGCCGACGTCGATCCTGGCTTCGACCAGGTCGGTGAAGAGGTCGCTCAGCACCACATCGAAGGTGATGCCGGGATACTGCTCGCGAAAGCCGCGCACCAGCGGGATCAGCACGCGGCTGCCGAGCGACGGCGGAGCGGTCAGGCGGATCAGGCCGTCGTCGTCGCTCTTGCTGCTGCGGACCTGCTCAAGCGCTTCGTCGAGCTGGCGCATGCCCGGCGCGACCAGCTCGAACAGGCGTGCGCCTTCTTCCGTCAGGTTGAGCTTGCGCGTGGTCCGGTGCAGCAGGCGCACGCCGAGATGGTCCTCCAGCGTGCGCACGGCCTTGCTGGCGGCCTGCGGGGTGACGCCAGCTTCCACCGCGGCGCGATGGAAGCTGCCGGCGCGCACCACGCCGAGGAAGAGGGTGAGGACACGGGCCTTGTCCATGACTGGCAACCGGAGGTTGGGAATGCGGCCATCATAACGCCAGTCGGTATCACGGAAACAGCAGCCAGGCCCGTGCGCGGACTATGGCTCGATCAGGTGCTCGATGCGGATCGGCAGCTCCCGCACGCGCTTTCCGGTGGCGTGGAACACGGCGTTGGCCACGGCCGGGGCCACGCCCACCAGCGCGATTTCACCTAATCCCTTGACGCCCAGCTCGTTGACATGGGGATCGACCTCGTCGACAAAATGCGCCTCCAGCCTCTCGATATCCAGGTTGACGGGCACGAGGTAATCCGCCATGTGCGCATTCACTGGCCGGCCGTCCCGCGGATCCAGCGCGGTTCGCTCCATCAGCGCCATGCCGATGCCGCCGACCATCCCGCCCGTGCATTGGCTGGCTGCGAGCCGCGGATTCACGATACGACCCGCGCCATAAGCGCCGACCACGCGCCGGACACGGATCGTGCCGACATCGGGATCGATGGCGACTTCCACGAACACCGCACCGAAGGCATGCATGGAAAACCGGCTGCGCACCTGGGCATCCGGGCCTGCCGTGGCGCTCGCTTCGATGGCGCCGTCCGTGGGATCTGCGCGCGCCTGGCGCTGGTCCAGCGCAGCAATGCAGGCAGCGCGCACGGCCGAGCCAACGGACGCAAGGGTCATCGAGCCACCGTGTGGCGGGGTAGGCGGGAAATCCGAACGGCCAAGGCTGAAGCGCACGCTGTCCATCGGCAGGCCCAGCGTCTCGGCGGCAATCTGCGTGATCGAGGTGTAGGTGCCGGGCCCCATGTCGCTGGCGGCGGCTTCCACTTCGGCCGTTCCGTCGGCAAGCAGGCGCACGCGGGCGCTGGCTTGTCCGTGGAAGACAGGGTAGCTGGCGCAGGCCATCCCCCAGCCGATGCGCAGTCGGCCGTCCCGCATCGAGCCGGGCGCGAGCGTGCGGCGGGCCCAGCCGAACGCGTCGGCGCCGCGGTCGTAGCAGGCAAGCATGGAGCGGCTGGAGAAGGGAAGCTGCATGCCCTCATCGAGCCGGGGTTCATTGCGCCGGCGCAGTTCCAGCGGGTCCATCTCGAGGGCATGGGCCAGCTCATCCATCGCGCATTCCAGCGCAAACACGCCGGTGGCCTCGCCCGGGGCCCGCATATAAGTCGGTGTGCCGATGTCCAGCGGCACCAGCCGGTAGCGGGTGCGCACATTGGGGCAGCTATAGAGGAACGGTGTCACCGCAGTGAGTGCCTCGGCGAATTGCTCATACCGGCTGGTCTCACCGGTGCCTTCGTGCACGATGCCGGTCAGCCTGCCGTCGGGCGTTGCCGACAGTGCCACGCGCTGCACCGTCCGCGGCCGGTGCCCCGTCAGATGGAAGGTCTGTCGCCGCGACAGCACCAGCTTGACGGGCCTGCCCACCTCGCGCGCGGCGAGCGCCGCCAGCGTGACGTGCGGCCAGGTGCGCAGGCTGGTGCCGAAAGCGCCGCCGATAAACGGGCAGACGACGTGGACGTTTTCAGCCGGGATGCCGAGGATCGCCGCGATCTCGGCCTGCTCGTTGACCACGAACTGGCTCTTGCTCCAGAGCGTCAGCCGCTCGCCTTCCCAGGCGGCAACGGTGGCGTTCGGTTCGATTGGGAGGTGATTCTCGCGCGCGGCGTCGTAGGCTGCGTCGATCCTGACGGCTGCCGCCGCGAGCGCGGCCTCGGGATCGCCGCGGACGCGGTCCGCCGAATGAGGACCTGGCTCACGTCCTGCCTCCGGCACCACGGCTTCGGCGCGCTGGTCGAGCGGGTCGGAGACCGGTGATTCCTCGGCATAGCGAACCTGCAGCAGGCAGGCCGCGTGCTCGGCCTGGTCCAGCGTCTGCGCCACGACCACGGCAACCGGCTGGCCATAGAAGCGGACGCGATCGTCCTGCAGGACATGGAGGCGTTCGCCGTGTTGCGGATCGATAAAACCCTTGTGCGCGGCGTACGCCAGTTTCGGCGCGTTTTCATGGGTCAGCACCGCCAGTACCCCTGCAAGGCGGCGCGCGGCTTCGGTGTCGAGTCCGACTACACGTCCCAGTCCGATCGAAGCCCCTACGATCACGGCGTAGGCCCGTCCTGGCTGGTTGAAGTCGGCGGCATACTGCGCGCTGCCGGTCACCTTGGCGCGCCCGTCGACGCGGGCATGCGGCTGGCCGATATGGTTTGCGTTCATCAGACTTCTCCTGCGAGTTCGAGGGTCCGTACCACGGTTCGTTGCAGCAGCGCGACCTTGTAGCGGTTGCCTGGCAGCGGGGACGCGCCTGCAATCGTGGCAAGCGCCGCCGCCTCGAAGCTCGCGCGCGTCGGCGGCTTGCCTTGCAGCGCAAGTTCGGCCGCGCGCATGCGCCATGGCCGGGTGCCCACGCCACCGCACGCGAGACGAGCGGCCTGGATCACGCCATCCCTGACCTCGAAGGCTGCCGCGGCCGATACCAATGCAAACTCATATGAGGCCCGGTCCCGGACCTTTAGATACCGCGCAGTCCGTGCATAGGCGAGCGGTGGAACTCGCACCTCAATAATGAGTTCACCGGCCTGCAAGGTGTGTTCGAGATGCGGCGTTTGCCCGGGCAGGCGGTAAAGATCTTCCACGGGGAAGTGGCGCGCGCCATGCGGACCCCGTACATGGACCACCGCGTCCAGCGCGACCAGCGCAACCGCAAGGTCGGACGGGTGCGTTGCGGAGCAATGGTCGCTGACGCCCAGGATGGCGTTGCCTGCGTGCAAGCCGTCGATGGCCGCGCAGCCGCTGCCCGGCGCGCGTTTGTTGCAGGCGGCATCGAGCATGCGGAAGTAAGGACAGCGCACGCGCTGGAGAAGATTGCCGCCGATGCTGGCCATGTTGCGCAACTGGGGAGAGGCGCCCTCGACCAGCGACTCGGCGATCACCGGGTGGAGCCGGCAAACGTCCGGATGCGCGGCGACATCGGACATGCGCGCCAGCGCGCCGATGACCAGTTCGTCGCCCTCCATGCGGATATGGTTCAGCGGCAGCGCGTTGATGTCTACCAGTTGCGTGGGCTGTTCCACGTGCTCGCGCATCAGGTCCACCAGTGTGGTGCCGCCGGCGATGAAGCGGGCCCCGGCCGCGGCCGCCGCCAACGCTTCTGCTTCCGAGCCGGCTTTCTGCAGTGTGAACGGGATCATGGCAGCTTCCTCCCGCCGACCTCGCCGATCGCCGCGACCACCCCCGGGTAAGCCCCGCAACGGCAGATATTGCCACTCATCCAGAAGCGCACATCGTCGGCGGAGGTGGCATGACCCTCATTGATGCAGGCAACGCCGGACATGATCTGGCCTGCCGTACAGAATCCGCATTGGAAGCCATCGTGCGCGATAAACGCGGCCTGTAGCGGATGCAGGTCGCCCTCGGCCGGCGACAGGCCTTCGATCGTGCTCACGTGGGCGTCGTTGTACATGGCGGCCAAAGCCAGGCAGGCGTTGATCCGGCGCCCGTCCACCAGCACCGTGCAGGCCCCGCACGCGCCCTGGTTGCAGCCCTTCTTCGTGCCCGTGAGGTCCAGGCGCTCGCGCAGGACGTCAAGCAGGGATTCGCGCGGATCGATCTCGAGGCGATGCAGCGTGCCGTTGACCGTCAGGCACAGCGGCATGCGGGTTGAGCAGCAGCTATCGCCAGGCTGTGGCTGGCTACCGTCGGAACGAACAGAACTGGACATAGTCGACATTCCTCTTTGCATGGCCCAGATGACTCGGGCGGTTGGGGACGGGTACTTCGCTCGGGCCTGCGCCAGCTTCGGGCGCGATCTGCGGGAACGACCAGGGGGCGCATTCTGCAAGTCACTGCAGGTCCGGCCTGGCCTTGCCCCGCATCGGGACCGAAAGCTGTGTGGCTGCCTCGGACTGGTGGGACAGTTGTTGAAACGCTACAGGCACCGGCGGTCATCGCAATAGAACGTCGTTGCGCTGCGGTGGACGATTCTTGCGCTGACTCGTTGGATGATAGGTTTGAAGAAGGGGACCGGCCGGCATGGCTCGCGTCAGGTCCCGCGGATTGTGCGGGCCGCTTTACTTCAACCGGATAAATTCATATGCTTCCATGCGCAGCGGGGACCTGGCCCTTGCCCCGACGCTACCGTCGTGGGCCCTTGCGGGGTATGTGCCTATGCGATCGCCGACGAGACATGGCGTGATCGATGCGGAGTTGCCGGTCCGTCCCGATGTCAGCAGCAGCGGACGCCCGTGGGCTGGCATCACCGTACAGATCCATCACTGGCGCTCGGCCGGATCGGTGTCCTCCCCGGAGCTGGACCACGACATGCTTGCGATGCGATTCGCAGGGCACGCCAGGCTAGAGCAGCGGCGACTAGGCCAGGTACATCGCGGCATTGTCTTCCCCGGCAATATCAGCCTGCATCCGCGGCTGGTCGAATCCAGCTGGAGTTGGGACCGGCCCGGCTCCATCGTCATTGCGAGGATTCCGCAAAGCCTGTTGGCCGAAGCCGCTGACGCCACGATCCGCCAGCCACGCGCCGCGCACAGGCTTCGCAATTGCTTCGGGCAGCGCGACGGCTTTGCGGAGACCATTACCTTTACGCTGGCGCGAGAGATCCAGGCGGTCGCGCATCCGGCGCAAATGCTGATCGCCGAGTCCCTTTCCTGTGCGCTGTCGGCGCATCTCGTGCATCGCTTCAATGTCGGTGACCCGGGCGCCTCGACACTGCCCGGCGGACTCCATCCGCAGGCCCTCAGCAGGGTCCTGGACTATATCCACGGGACACCGGAGGTGGTGACGCTGCAGGCGTTGGCGGATATGGCCAAGGTCAGCCGCTTTCATTTTGCGCGCATGTTCAAGCGCAGCATCGGCGAAACGCCGATGGCGTATGTCGAGCGCGTTCGCTTGTTGCGCGCGCGCGAGATGATCCGTTCGGGAGACTATCCGTTGGCGTTGGTTGCCACGCTTGTCGGTTTCGCCGACCAGTCTCACTTCGGACGGCGGTTCAAGCGGCATTTCGGATGTACGCCGGGAGAATTTGCCGGGCACAAGGGTGCCAGTCAGGGAGCCGCTCTTTAGTCTGTCATGGGGCGGCGGTGGCCATGGCCTGTCCGGCGCCGTCGCCTGCCTCCGGCGATTTCATCCATTCCGACGACGCTTTGAATGCTCTGCCATGTGAACAATGTCCCACCACCCAAGGAGACAATCACATGACAAAGCATCCATTCGACCTCAGCGGCAAAGTGGCACTGGTGACCGGCGGCAACGGCGGCATCGGCCTGGGCATTGCCGAAGGGCTGGCCGCGGCCGGCGCCGATATTGCGATCTGGGGCACGAATGCCGCCAAGAACGCTGCCGCCGCCGACCGCCTGGCCCAGCATGGACGCAAGGTGCATACCGAGCTTTGCGACGTCGGCGACGAGCAGGCGGTCGATGCTGCCATGCAGCGCACGGTGGCGGCGCTGGGGCGTATTGACGGCTGCTTTGCCAATGCCGGCGTGGGCAGCGGCAACAAGGGGCCGTTCGACCAGATGGCCACCGAGGCCTGGCGCAGGACCATGCGCGTCAACCTGGACGGTGCCTTCTTCACGCTGCGTGCCGCGGTGCGGCAGATGCTGGTGCAGGGCGAGGGCGGCGTGCTGTGCAGCACGGCCTCGGTCGCAGCCATTGAAGGCGCGCCGCGCTCCGAGCACTATGCCGCCACCAAGGGCGGCGTGATCTCGATGATGCGGGGGCTGGCGGTGGAGTACGCGCGCAAGGGCATCCGCGCGCACTCGATCCTGCCGGGATGGATCAAGACCGAGATGACCAGCGTGGCCCAGGGCAACGATGCCTTCCAGGAAATGGTGCACAAGCGCGTGCCGATGCGCCGCTGGGGCGAGGGCAGCGACTTCGCCGGGATTGCGGTCTATCTGATGAGTCCGGCGTCGGCCTACCACACGGGCGATACCTTTGTGATCGACGGGGGCTACACGCTGTTCTGACGCGAAGGGTCCACTGCCACACCCGACCGCCGCCCACGACATATGCGCGTTCATCCGCCTGTGGCCAGGCTCCGCGCACAGGTAGTGCGCGTGGCCGAAGCGGGCGTGGTCGGAACGGGCATGGGCGATGACGGCGCGCTAGACCGGCAGCTACGGATCGATGTAGAAGTCGCCGGGCGGGCAATAGAGGAACTCCGGCCGGGCGACGATCAGGTCGCCGGTGCAGGCAGATTCGGGCGCTTACTGCAGAGCTGGACCCAAGCGTGCCTCGCACTGCGACCGTTGGGCGGCTGCGATGCTCCTGCATAGGAAATACCTAGGCATCATACGGCGCCGGTTCGCGGCCTGTGGAGGCGGTGGGGGCCGGTTCGGGTGTCGATGGAATCCGACAAGAAGCAAAGGAGACTCTGGCGAAGGTGTTACAGATGCTTGGTCATCGTGACATGACTGACCGAAAAACCTAGCTTGGCATATAGATTTCGCGCAGCCTGGTTATGGCCAAATACATGAAGTCGGATCGTCGACAGACCAAGATTCCGGACATAGTCCTCAACTGCCAGTAGGGCACAATGGGCATGACCGCATCCCCGATATGCGGGATAAATATAGATGTCAAATAGGAACGCAGATTCATCGTGGTTGTTGGTCTGAATCCAGGCGTTGCCTATGGTAGGGGCATTACTCCTTGCGCGAATTGAAAATAAATGATGGTTAGGTGTGTTCGCGCCATATGGCAATAGTCTGCGGAAAAGCGTGGTGGCATTGGATAATGCTGCGGACATCGTCCAATCTGAGCACTTCGTCATGTCCTCAGCATAATCGCAGATTGAGCGATAGGCGAAATCCTCGAACTCGGCTTCGGTGAGCTGGAACAGTCTGGTCATGATCCTATGATGACTTCGCTTTTGGGTTTCTGGTTACACACGTTGTACGGAGGTATGTGAAGAGAAATACGCTGGCGAAGCTTGAGGCAATTATCGCCCAGCACAAATTAAGAATTGTGTTGTTGCCGGCTACGCTGATCAAGGCGCTGATGGACCCTGCGGCGCAAAATCTGATGGTGCTGCCCGCAGCTGCGGCGGTACCTGCTATTTCGTCAAATAGATTCATCGCCTCGGTAGCCGTCGCCGGGCGAACAAAAACAGTCCCTGCTGTACAGATGAGCATTGGCAATAGAACTGTCAGAGAAGCATTGGCTTGGTAATGCGACATCGTCATCATGAGGAATCCGGATGTTGTCATGAGCAGTAGCCCAAGCTTGGTTTGCCCCTGGGTTTCCATCTTATTTGTCGCGTATGATGCTAAGGCTCCGCCAACTAAATAGGCTACGCCATAAGCCATTAGTACAATGGAATATTCATAGTTGCTCATCTTAAGGCCGACAATGAATATTGCCGGAGACACTATGATGAAGGCTAGGTGGCATGAAAAGGCAAGGGCGCCAATTACTGAATAGATCAGAAATGATCTGGTTCTAAGGATTCTCAGGTAGGCGCTTCCATAGAATCTCATGCTGCCGCGGTGAGTTTTTGATGTTTCCTCGAATTGGCAGTAAACCTGAAAAATGATAATCAGCGAAATGATTGCAAAGAGTATGAAGCTGCCCTGCCAGCCAAGCGTTGACTGAAGAATCGAGCCCAATAGAGGCGAGCACGCAATGAAAATCCCAGACAGCGTCGTGGTAAATATTCTGGTTCTCATGCCTTCCGTTCCCTTGTATGCATCCTGAACAATCGCTTGGGCTAGAACGAAGGAAGCGCAGCCAGCGGATTGAATGATTCGATAGGCAATGAAAGCGCCATAGTTATGGGAAAAGATGCAACCCGTCGCCCCCGCTAGCGCGAAAATAATTCCAATCATTAGCAGCTTCTTGCGCCCGAAGCGATCGGATAGTGGACCGACGAACAATTGTGCGATCGAAAAGCCTATGGAGAAGATGCTGATCGACAGTGCTATATCGCCAGTCCCGGTGTGGAAGTGATCGGCCAGCGCTGGAAACGACGGTAGCATGACGTCCAGCGGTATCGCGCTCAGAAGGATGAGTAGGCTGAGCAGGAGCAGCAAACGATCACTTTGATTGGTTGTGGTGGGCGTCATCGGTCTCCTGTCGGATTAGGCATTCGGATCAATCAAGCCATATTTCGCAAAATTGGCGACATAGCGCGGCTCACTGAAGAATGAACAATCTCGCAGAGCGTGCAGGGTAGTTGCTGCCCCATTCCTTGCCCGCCTGCGATCCTCCGCCTCGGTATTTCTTTCCGCAGTAATCGTCCGTGCTACGCTGCCATCAACGCCTAGTTCGTCCAGATCGCGTTCCAGAAGACTTTCGTCCAGTCGAAAGCATTCTCGAATTATTGCTGGCAGTTGAGCAGCACAAAATTCACGTTCCAGGCTCGAGAGCCGCGACCACAAGTACGAAAACATGGATACAAAATACTGGCTGTGCTTCCACTCGTCTGCCAAGTGATCCATAAGCACGTTGTGGACCGGAGGTACGAGGGCTGAGCGCACCTCATTACACACAACTCCTGGTGGCT
>NZ_JFJW01000130.1:0-669 GCF_000611125.1 Cupriavidus sp. SK-4 | reverse complement strand
TCGTCCCGCTGGGAGAACGACCATGAATTTCAATTCCGACGATTTCCGAGTGCGCGAGGGCGACACGGTTTTGCTTACGAAATGGCCGACGCGCGTGACTCCCCTCCACGGGTCGAGGGACCAGTATCGTACTCTGCTAGCCGAGCACATCGAGAGGCTCAGCAAGCTACAAAGTTTGCTCTATGCGGACAACCGCTACTCTGTTCTCCTCATCTTCCAGGCAATGGATGCGGCGGGCAAGGACGGCGTCATCAAACACGTCATGTCGGGCGTCAACCCGCAGGGATGCCAGGTGTTCAGTGGCCTTCGGCCACGAACACGAGCCGCGCGGCATAGACGCGCAGGCTGATGGGGCGGTTGGCAAACGAGGCGGGTACGCTGTAGCGGTTGCGCTCGAAGATTACCAAGCAGGTCGGCGAGACGCGCGTGGTGTGCTCGACAAAGCCGTCGAACGGCTGCCCGACCGGCATCAGATGTGGTCGCTCGGAGCGGCTCGAACGTGCGCTGGCATTGTTCATGGTGGCGGCCTGGCGCATCGCACGGCTAAATGCGGCTGAGGCGCGCCTGCCCGGAGCTCGAAGCGCAGTTGCTGTTTGAGCGAGATGAATGGCAGGCGGTGTTCATTCTCAGCAGGAAGGGGAGCCGCCCGAGACGCCGCCAAGCCTCAAT
>NZ_JFJW01000129.1:0-22765 GCF_000611125.1 Cupriavidus sp. SK-4 | reverse complement strand
CTGGGCGGCGGCAGCAGCACCGCTTCCAGCGTGGGCGTGCTGCTGACATCCATCGGGATCAGCGGCCCCGGCATGCGCACAAAGCCCACCACGGCCAGCACGTGGACCAGCAGCACCAGGGCGATCACGATGATCCAGCGCCGCCGGCGCCAGACGCGGGGATCCGCGCCGGGCCGGGCGTGAAGACTAGGATTGGCCGGTTTCTCCGGCCGGGGTGGCTGCACCAAGGTAGCCAAGTTCCGATGAGAGCTGTTGGGCGATGTCACGGATGCGACGATCCATCGTACCGCCCCATTCTGCATCGAATATGCTCTGCGCGCCCAGTACGATCAGCCCCATGGCCAGGTGGCCGTTGGCGTTGAACACCGGCATCGAGAACGCATTGATGCCCGGCAGCACGCCGCCGAGCGTGCGCGCCGCGCCATGCGCGCGCACCTCGGCGCAGATCGCGTCGTATTCGGCCAGCGAGCGCGGCATGTCGGGCACGCCGTCATTGCCGCGTGCGCCCAGTTCGCGCTCGATCAGCGGCAGGGTCTGCTTGCGCGGCAGGTAGGCGCCGTACAGGCGGCCGGTGGCGGAGTTCAGCATCGGCATCACGTCGCCCAGGCGCAGGCTGACGGTGACGGGATGGCTGGATTCCTCCCAGTGCACCACGGTGGGACCGTGGTTGCCCCATACGGCAATGCCGGCGGTCAGGTCCAGTTCATCGCGCAGATGCGACAGGATCGGGCGCGCCTTCTTGACCGGATCGAGACGGTTCAGCCCGGCCAGGCCCAGCTGCAGCGCGAACGGACCCAGGTCATAGCGCCCGCTGACGGGGTCCTGCGCCACCGCGCCCAGCCGCATGAAGCTGACGAGGTAGCGATGGGCCTTGGCCGGATTCATGTCGGCGGCGGCGGCCAGGTCGCGCAGCATCATCGCGCGCGGCGACACCGCCAGCGCCTGCAGCAGCCTGAAGCCCACCTCGATGGACTGGATGCCGGAACGCAGCTTGGTGTCTTCTTCTTCGATCTCTGACATGCGGCGGATGGTTTGCTATACGCGGGGGCGGGGGAAATTCGTAGGTAAATTTACTATAGCGAAATCGATTTACCAATTTTTAAGCCATCGGTAGACTTTCTTCGCAACAGACCTGGCCGGCGGCATGCCCCTCGTGCAAGCCCGCCCGAACCGGGCCCCTTTTTAACACGGAGACAACCGATGCGCCCCCTTGGCTACTTTCGCCCCGCCCTCGCCGCATTGACGGCCAGTACCCTGTTTGCCGCCCTGTTCACCGCCAGCGCTCCCGCACGCGCCGACGACTGGCCGTCGCAGCCGATCCGCTGGGTCGTGCCCTATCCCGCCGGCGGCGGCACCGACGTGGTGGCGCGCACCGTGGCGCAGGCCATCACCCCGGGGCTGGGCAAGCAGGTAGTGATCGACAACCGCCCGGGCGCGGCCACCATCGTCGGCGCCGATGCCGTGGCGCATGCCAAGCCCGACGGCTACACCGTGCTGACCGCCGACACTGCCACGCTGGCCGCCAATCCGTCGCTGTACAAGAAGCTGCCGTACAACCCGGACAAGGACTTCGTCTACATCGGCCAGCTTGCGCGCTTCCCGCTGGTGCTGGTGGCCAATCCCAACTTCCCGGCGCGCACGCTCAAGGAAGTGGTCGAGTACGCGCAGAAGAACCCGGGCAAGGTCAATTTCGCCTCGCCGGGGGCGGGCAGCCCGCACCACCTGGCGATGGAACTGTTCATGGACCAGACCCGGGTCAAGATGACGCACGTGCCCTACAAGGGAGCGGCGCCGGCGGTGCAGGACCTGCTCGCGGGCCAGGTCGACCTGATGTTCCTGGACCTGGCCTCGGGCCAGCAGAATGTGCAGGCCGGCAAGCTGCGCGCGCTCGGCGTGGCCACGCCCAAGCGCCTTGCCGTGCTGCCCAGCGTGCCGACCGTGGCCGAGGGCGGCGTGGCCGGCTTCGAGGCCTACGCCTGGCAAGGCATGGTGGCGCCGGCCGGCACGCCCAAGGCCGTGGTCACGCGCCTGAACGCCGAGCTGGTCAAGGCGCTGAAGACGCCCGAGGTGCAGAAGAAGCTGGAAGGCGTCGGCGTGGAAGCGGTCTACAGCACGCCCGAGGAATTCGCCAGCTACGCGCGCGCCGAGGGCGAGCGCTGGGGCAAGCTGATCAAGGCCAAGGGCATCACCGTCGACTGACTGGCGCGCGGGCGCGCCACGGTAGACTAGCGGCCATTGCGCCTGCCCCGCGGGCGCCCCGATCCCTACCGCACTGCACCCATGAAACTCGCAACCCTGAAGGACGGTTCGCGCGACGGCCAGCTGGTGGTCGTGTCGCGCGACCTGAAGCAAGCCCACTACGCCACCGATATCGCCGGCAAGCTGCAGACCGTGCTGGACGACTGGAATTTTTACGCGCCCCAGCTGCAGGACCTGTACGACGCGCTCAACGCCGGCCGCGCGCGCCATCCGTTCCCTTTCGCCCCCAAGGACTGCATGGCGCCGCTGCCGCGCGCCTACCAGTGGGCCGACGGCTCGGCCTACGTCAACCACGTCGAGCTGGTGCGCAAGGCGCGCGGCGCCGAGATGCCGCCTGAGTTCTGGACCGACCCGCTGATGTACCAGGGCGGCTCGGACGACTTCGTCGGTCCGCAGGACGATATCGTCTGCGCCAGCGAAGCCTTCGGCATCGACTTCGAGGCCGAGGTGGCCGTGATCACCGGCGACGTGAGGATGGGCGCCACGCCCGAGCAGGCCGGCGAAGCCATCCGCCTGGTGATGCTGGCCAACGATGTGTCGCTGCGTAACCTGATCCCGGCCGAACTGGGCAAGGGCTTCGGCTTCTTCCAGAGCAAGCCGGCCACGGCGTTCTCGCCGGTGGCGGTAACCCCCGACGAACTCGGCGAGGCCTGGCGCGAGCGCAAGGTGCACCTGCCGATGACCGTGCACTGGAACAGCAAGAAGGTGGGCCAGCCCGACTGCGGCACCGACATGGTGTTCGACTTCGGCCAGCTGATCGCCCATGTCTGCAAGACGCGCAACGTGCGCGCCGGCAGCATCGTGGGCTCGGGCACGATCTCCAACGTCGACCGCAAGAAGGGCTACTGCTGCATCGCCGAGAAGCGCATGCTGGAAACCATCGATGAGGGCAAGCCCGTGACCGAGTTCATGAAGTTCGGCGACGCGGTCAAGATCGAGATGTTCGACGCGCAGGGCCATTCGGTATTCGGCGCCATCGACCAGCTGGTGGCAGCGGCCTGAGGCACGTTGGGGCCGCGGAGTGCGGCGGCGAGCCGGATGTGCATATAATTAACCGACCGATCGGTTGGCAAATAACGATGCATGCGGCGCGCCGCTAACCCCGTACCTCTCAGGCCCCCAATGACTACCCCCACCGCTGACTCCACACCCCTCTCCCCCCGCTACGAGCGCTATCGCGCACTGACGCTGCGCCGCCACGGCCCCATCCTCGAAATCATCATGGGCGCGGCCCAGTCGGCCAACCAGAAGCTGGCCACGGCGGACGCCAGCATGCACCGCGAGCTGGCCGAGATCTGGCGCGACGTATCCGCCGACCCCGAGGTGCGCGTGGCGCTGATCCGCGGCGAGGGCAAGGGCTTCTCGGCCGGCGGCGACCTGGCCCTGGTCGAGGACATGGCCAACGATTTCGAGACCCGCACCCGCGTCTGGCATGAGGCGCGCGACCTGGTCTACAACGTCATCAACTGCGACAAGCCGGTGGTCTCGGCCATGCACGGTCCCGCCGTCGGCGCCGGGCTGGTGGCGGGCCTGCTGGCCGATATCTCGATCGCGGCCAGGACCGCGCGCATCGTCGACGGCCATACCCGGCTGGGCGTGGCCGCGGGCGACCATGCCGCCATCGTGTGGCCGCTGCTGTGCGGAATGGCCAAGGCCAAGTACTATCTGATGCTGTGCGAGTCGGTCAGCGGCGAGGAAGCCGAGCGGATCGGCCTGGTCTCGCTGGCGGTGGAAGAGGACGAACTGGTGGCGCGCGCGTTCGAGGTGGCCAACCGGCTGGCGGCCGGGTCGCAGACCGCGATCCGCTGGACCAAGTACGCCCTCAACAACTGGCTGCGCATGGCCGGCCCCGCCTTCGATACCTCGCTGGCGCTTGAATTCATGGGCTTTGCCGGCCCCGACGTGCACGAAGGCGTGGCGAGCCTGCGCCAGAAGCGGCCGCCACAGTTCAGGTAACGACGACGCAGCCGCCGGCCCGACGGGCCCTCCTGGCCAATCCCGGGGCTGCGCCGCACACGGAGCGCTCGACCATGTTCGGACAGATTCCCGATTTCACCAACGGCTTCGACTTCATGCGCCGGCTGTGGGGCAGCGGCAGCGGCATGCCCGCCGGCATGATGCCCGGCCTGCAGGCGATGACGCCGCCGATGGACCTCGACGACCTCGACAAGCGCATTGCCGACCTGAAGGCCGTGGAGAGCTGGCTGCAACTGAACACCAACCTGCTGCGCACCACCATCCAGGGCCTGGAAGTGCAGCGCGCCACGCTGGTGGCGCTGCAGACCTTCGGCAACGCGCTGTCGCCCGAGGCCATGCAGTCCGCGATGGAAAACGTCGCGCGCGCGGCCAACACGCCCAGTGCCGCGGCGCCGGAGCGCGCCGCCGGCGCGGATGCCGGCAGCAGCGCACAACCGGAGCCGCCTGCCGCCGAGCACCCGCAAGCTGCGGCCAGCGACACCGATTCCGCCTTGCCGCCCAACGCCGCGCTGTGGTGGGACCTGCTGCAACAGCAGTTCAACCAGATCGCCAGCAGTGCCGCCGCGGCCAGCGTCGCCCCGTTCGGCATGGGTGGCATGGGCGGTTTCGGCGCCGCGGCCGGCCCCGAAACCGCAGCGCAAGCGGCTGCTGCAAAGCCGAAGACGGACGCGCCTGGCAAGGCCGCCTCCGCCGGCACGGGCAAGCCTGCCGCCAGGAAGGCGCCGGCAAAGAAGGCGCCGGCCAAAAAGGCGGCCAAGGCAAAACCGGCCAAGGACGCGGGCAACGGCGATGACAATGGCAAGAACGGGGGCAGCAACGGCGCCAATGGCAACAGCGCAGCCTGACCGCCAAAACCCCCGACAAATCGTCCACACCAACGCAATGCACCGCGAGTCCTTCCCGGCCCCCCACCGCGCGCTGCAATCCGGACCCAATCCCGCCGCCACCGCGCTGATCATGATGGGCGGCGGCGCGCGCGCCGCCTACCAGGCGGGCGTGCTGAGCGGGCTGGCACGCATTGCCGCGCGGCATGGCAAGGGCCATTGCGCGATGCCCTTCGGCATCATCGCCGGAACCTCGGCAGGCGCGATCAACGGCGCCGGGCTGGCGCTCCAGGCGGGGGACTTCCAGGCCGCCACGCAGAGCCTGGCGGCGCTGTGGCACAGCATCCATGCCGACGACGTCTACCGCACCGACGTGCTGCGCGTGGGCGTATCGGGCGCGCGCTGGCTGTCGACGCTGGCGCTGGGCTGGGCCACGCAGCGGCGCGCACCCCGCGCCCTGTTCGACAACACCCCGCTGGGCAGCATGCTGGGCGAGCTGTTCGAGCCCGAGCGCGTGCAGGCCAGCCTGGACAGCGGGGCGCTGCAGGCCTTCGCGGTCACCGCGCTGTCCTACAGCACCGGGCGCCACGTGACCTTCTACCAGTCGCACCACCGCATCCATCCGTGGCACCGCAGCCAGCGCATTGCGATCCCGGCGCAGATCACGGTGGACCACCTGCTGGCATCCGCGTCGATCCCGTTCCTGTTCCCGGCCATGCCGCTGGAGCTGGACGGCCACCATGAGTGGTTCGGCGATGGCACCATGCGGCAGATGTCGCCGCTGTCGCCGGCGATCCACCTGGGCGCGTCGCGCGTGCTGGCGATCGGCGCGGCCTCGCGCCAGCGCTCGGGCTGGTACGACACCGTGCCGTCCGGCGGCTACCCGTCGCTGGCGCAGGTGGGCGGGCAGGCGCTGGCCAGCATCTTCCTGGACGGGCTCAATGCCGACCTGGAACGGCTGCTGCATATCAACCGCCTGCTGGCGCGCATGCCGGAGCTGGCCGGCGACCGCGAGGGCTGGCGCCCGGTGCAGGTGATGACGATCTCCCCCAGCGAGCCGATCGAAGCCATTGCCGCCGAGCACCAGAAGCAGCTGCCGCGCACGGTACGCGCCCTGCTGGCGCCACTGGGCGGCACCGAGGCGCGCGGCGCCGCCTTCGCCAGCTACCTGCTGTTCGAACCCGCCTTCACCCAGGCCCTGATGGCACTGGGCGAGCGCGATGCCGAGGCCCAGGCGGACGAGCTGGCGGCGTTCCTGTTCGGCGTCGTCCCGGGCTCGCCACCGGCCGCGCTGCCGGTGGACGAACGCGCGCTTTCGCCCTGAGCACCCGCCCGCACATGGCGTCCTGCCAGGCGCCGTGGCTGGCACATTGAGGCCTCGGCGCTCCGCTGATCGCCCGCAATATGCAGCCGGCTGCGCCAAACCACGTCAAAAAGCGTTGCATTTGCCCCGATCCGGACTAAAAAAGGAGAAGAGAATAATTCGCATCTGGTAGAATCTGCCCGTAATTTCAAAGGCTTACCATGCTCTACCCCGAACTGTTCAAATCGTTGGAAGCCGTCCGCTGGCACATGGACAAGGACATCCCCTGGGACTCCTTTGACGCCAGCATGCTGACGGACGACCAGGCCAAGACCATCCGGATGAATGCGATCACGGAATGGTCCGCCCTGCCCGCGACCGAGATGTTCCTGCGCGACAACCGCCACGATTCTGATTTTTCGGCGTTCATGAGCATCTGGTTCTTTGAGGAACAGAAGCACTCGCTGGTGCTGATGGAGTACCTGCGCCGCTTCCGCCCGGACCTGGTGCCGACCGAGGAAGAACTGCACGCGGTGCGCTTCGAGTTCGACCCGGCCCCGCCGCTGGAAACCCTGATGCTGCATTTCTGCGGCGAGATCCGCCTGAACCACTGGTACCGCCGCGCCGCCGAATGGCACACGGAACCGGTGATCAAGCATATCTACCGCACCCTGTCGCAGGATGAAGCCCGCCATGGCGGCGCCTACCTGCGCTACATGAAGAAGTACCTGGCGCAGTTCGGCGACAGCGCGCGCGCCGCCTTTGCCAAGATCGGCGTGCTGATGGCCTCGGCCCGCCGCACCGAGAAGCCGCTGCACCCGACCAACCTGCACGTCAACAAGGCGCTGTTCCCCAACGACACGGTGCAGTCGCGCCTGCCGGATCCGGACTGGCTCGAGCACTGGCTGGACGAGCAGATCCGCTTTGACGAAGGCTGGGAGAAGAAGGTCATCGAACGGATCCTGCACAACATGTCGCTGCTGTTCGAACGCACCTTCGAATCGGTGCAGGACCTGAACCGCTACCGCAAGGAACTGAACGCCAGCCTGCAAGGCACGGGCGGGGCCCAGCCGGCGCAAGCCTGAGCGGCCAGTCCGGCAGCACGAAAAAAAGCCCCGCCGAAGCGGGGCTTTTTTTGTCCTACTTTTGCCTTGACGCATTCCCGACAAATGCGACCCGCCGCGGCGCACCGGATCTGGTCCGGCTGTGGCGGGTATTCTGCATTGCTGATTTCCTTATCCTGGAAATTCAAGCGCCTAGCATGATAAACGAGCCTGCTGCCATGCAGGTAGTAGCCGGTTACCACATCACTCCATTCCCGTCCCACGCACTGCCGCGCTGTCACGCGGCGACGGCAAACCCATGCCTGGCGCCCGCTTGTCGAATAAATTTATATCCGAAAATAAAATATTTAAATCACACGCCGATTATCCAGAAAACCTATTCGATGCAACTTCGACATTACGAATTCATTTAATTCGTGGTGTAATGCCCCGTAATTTCGATAACATCTTAATTATCGCCAGCCGCTGCCGTCAGCACATTTTCATACCGGGGCGCGATAACGATCAGGCAGGGGTAAAGGATTGCGGCATATCGATTTCAAGGCACTGTCCATGTTCGTCCAGGTGATGCGCTACGGCAGCATCAGCGTGGCCGCGCAGGCTCTCGGCATGCGCCAGCCCACGGTGGCCTATGCCATCCGCAAGCTGCGCGACGTGACCGGCGACCAGCTGTTCTTCGAGCGGCGCGGCACCGTGGTGCCGACTGAGTACGGGCTGCGCCTGGAGCGCGCCGCGGCCGGCATGCTGGAACGCTGGCACGGCCTGGTGACGCAGGCCGGGGAGCGGCCACAACGCAGTGCGGGGTCGCGCGAGGTGTTGCGCATAGGCTTGTCGATGGCGCTGGGCGATCCCGCGCTGGCGCAGGTGCTGGCAAGCCTGGCGGCCGCATTGCCCGATGTGCATCTCACCTCCGGCACGATCGGCAACGGCCAGCAGACCGGGCAGGCCCTGGCCCGGGGCCAGATCGACTGCGCCGTCACGGTCGACGGACTGCCCGGCGCGGGCGGCGTCATGGCCGAGCACGTGATGATGGCCCAGCGCAGCCTGATCCGGCTGGCACCGGCGCGAGCCGCAGGCAATCTCGACGAAAGCGGCGCGCCGGACCCGCGCGAGCACTGGACCCTGCTGACCGACGACGCCGATACCGAGCACCCCGTGCGGCGCTACCTGGCCGGCGTGGCCGACGATGTCAGGCTGACCGTGGCGCCGTCATGGAATGCGCAGATGGCGCTGTGGCGCTCGCGCGGCGGGGTGACGCCGGTGCTGAAGTACAACGTGCCCTGGGTCGACGGCGCCAACGCGGCCTATGTGGCGGAGGTACCCGAAGGCTTCCCGGCGTGGGCCAGCGTGCGCCTGCTCTACCTGGGCGGCAACGCGCAGGCCGCGCATATCGACGCCGTGCGGCAGGCGCTGCAGGGCACCTTGCGCGGCATTGCCACCGCGTCGGTGCAGCAGGCCCAGCCGGTCTCCGGTCCGGCAGCCAGGGATGTCGCCAACGACGCAGCCATGAGGGTGTGCGTGACGGGGTAACCAGGGCCCCACCGCCGGCGGGAATCCCAGGAAGGGGTACCATCTCGGGCAAGCACGCCGGCGCCGACCAGGGGCCGGCCTCCACTTTCCGATGCCGACCCCATGTCCGTACCCGCTTTCGAATCCAAGCTGACCCTGCCTGACACCCCCGCCGCGCTGGCCGCTCGCATTGCCGCCTTGCCGCGCCCGCTGGTGTTCACCAATGGCGTCTTCGACATCCTGCACCGCGGCCATGCCACCTACCTGGCACAGGCGCGCGCACTGGGCGCGAGCCTGGTGGTCGGCGTCAACAGCGATGCTTCCGTAAGGATGCTGGGCAAGGGCGACGACCGTCCGCTCAACCATGAATCGGACCGCATGGCGCTGCTGGCCGCGCTGGAGTCGGTCGACCTGGTGGCGATGTTCCGCGAACAGACCCCGGTGGAGCTGATCCGCCTGGTGCGCCCCGACATCTACGTCAAGGGCGGCGACTACGACATCGACACGCTGGAAGAAACCCGGCTGGTGCGCAGTTGGGGCGGCCAGGCCTACGCCATCCCCTTCCTGCACGACCGCTCGACCACCAAGCTGCTGACCAGGGTACGCCAGGGCAGCTAAGGCAGCCCAGGGCGCTCAGGAACAGGCCAGCACGTCCTCGGCGCCGTAGCGCTGGCGCATGGCCTCGAGCCGGGCGCGCGCCGCGTCGTCGGCATCGCGCACGCGCAGCCACTGCCGCGTGAGCGGCCGCGCGGCCTCGGTCAGCATGGCGGTGCGCACGCCATGGCCGCGCAGGGAATCGAGATACTGCTCGGCACGCTCGCGCTCGCGGAAGAGGCCCAGCGACACCGTATAGGTCGCGGCCTCAGGCGTGCCGGCGGTCACCAGCGAGTACTCGGTCACATTGCGCCGGCGCAGTTCGGCCAGCTTGCGCTCGGCATGCTCGCGCGTGGGCTGCGCGGGCAGATGAACCCACCAGCGCACCTGTTCCTGCCGCACGAACGCTTCCACGCGCAGCGCGGCGGCGGCCAGGTCTTCAGTGGCGCGGCGCGCCGCCTGGGCGCTGAAGCCACCGATCTCGATGCAGGCAGCCGCCAGCGTGGCCGACGGCAGCGCGCTGCGCGGTGCGGCATCCGCCGCTGGTGCCGATGCCGGCGCCAATCGCGGCGCCTGCACCCGCATCCGCTCACCACGCACCTGCTGCTGCAGCCGCTGCGGCTCGCGCGGCGTTTCAAACCAGCCGGCGAGCGGGTTCGCGCCGAACACCCCGAGCACTGCTCCCAGCAGCACGGCGTTGGCGAGCAGCAGCAACAGCGGGACGATGCGCGGCGAGCGTGGCCGGGCGGGCTGGCCTGGGGTGGTCATGGGTTGGGGCGGATTGGGGCGAGTGAGAAGTTGCGCTGCGCGCTAGGCCGATGCCATCGCGTGCAGGCCGAGCAGCACCAGATTATCGTGCATCTCGAACGGCACTGCGAGCGCGCCTGCCAGCGCGCCGCGGGCACCGCCGGACAGCAGGCAGCGCACGGGGCGACGCGCTGGCCCGCGCTCGCCCAGCGCGCGCCAGGTGCGTTCGATGGCGCCGGCCTGCGCGGCCAGGCAGCCCGCGGCAATGGCGTCGTGCGTATTGTCGGCCCAGCGCAGGTGCGCGCCGGCCACGGTGCCGGCATCGTCCACCTCCAGCGCCGGCAGCTGCGCGGTGTTGCGCGCCAGCGTGCCCAGCATCAGCGCCAGCCCGGGCAGGATCAGGCCGCCCTCGAAGCGCGCGCTGCCATCCGCCGCGGCCGTGACGATATCCAGCGTGGTGGCCGTGCCCGCGGTCACCACCAGCAGCGTGTCGTGCGGCAGCCAGCGGTGTGCGCCGATGGCGCCGACCCAGCGGTCCACGCCCAGTTGCGTGGGCTCGCGGTAGCCGTTGGCCAGGTTGCCGTGCGCGGCGGCGCTGCGCACCCATTGCACCGGCGCACAGCCCCCGAAGGCGTCGGCCAGTGCCGCATCCACGGCGGCCGCAATCACCGGCCCGGCGACGTTGCTGATCCACACCGACGGCATCGGCCCGCTGCCGCGCAGCGCGCGCAGGTCCGCGGCCAGTGTCTGCAGCGCGCCGGCGTCGGCATGGGCGACCGCGCCGCCGTGCTGCCACGGCGCGGGCAGCGCGCCGGTGGCGGGCAGCGCCGCACCGGCTTCGCACCAGGCCCACTTGAGGCGGGTATTGCCGATATCGATCAGCAGATGCGGCGCGCTCATGCGGTGTCTCCCTGCCCCGGCGCGGGCCGCAGCGACAGCTCGCCGCTGGCGATGCGCTCAAGCCCCGCCGGCGTTTCCAGCAGCAGGTGGCCAGCCTCGTCGACGCCGCGCGCCATGCCTTCGGCGATCACCTTGCCCTCGTGCAGCAGCCGCACCGGCTGGTCGCGGTAGGCATCGGCCGCGGACCAGCGCCGCGCCATCGGCCCGAAACCGTGCGCCAGGAACGCGGTGCGCATGGCCGCCAGCCGTTCCAGCAGCGCGGCCAGCAGGCGCGGGGCATCGCGCTGCGCGTCGAAGCCGGGCATGGCCTCGGCCACGCCAGCCAGCTCGCGGCCCAGCGCCGCTTCCATCTGCGCGTCGCGTACCAGGTTCAGGCCGATGCCGATCACGGCCCAGACCCGCTGCGGCCCGGCCGGCACCGCCTCGATCAGGATGCCGGCCAGCTTGCGGCCATCGATCTGGAGGTCATTAGGCCATTTCAGCCCGACCCGTGCGCCGAGGCCCGCTTCGACATCGCCCAGGGCCTCGGCCAGCGCCAGGCCCACGGCCAGGCTCAGGCCGCTCAGTTGCGCCGGCGCCAGCGCCAGCGGCAGAGCCACCGAGAAGGTCATGCCTGCCTGCCCCTGCCACGGCCGGCCCTGGCGCCCGCGCCCGGCGGTCTGGCGGTAGGCCAGGCGCAGCCTGCCGGCGTCGGACCACGGCGCCTGGCGGCAGGCCGCGGTCAGGTCGGCATTGGTGGAGCCGGTTTCCTCCACCAGCTCCAGCGTCCAGTCGCTCAGCGCGGGCGACAGCATGCCGCGCAGCGCGCCGGCATCGATGCGCCAGTTGGCGCCGGATCGGGCGGAAGGGTCGGATGGCGTCGGAGGAACAGCGGACATGCGCGGCAAAGGACTGGGATCGATGGCGATCGTAGGAAACACAGGCGGGGCAGGGGCGCGCCCCATATGCCTGCGGCAGATGCCGCATTGTAGCCGCGCCGCCGCCTCGGCACGGCACGGTCGCGCCAGCGGGGCGGGTGGCTTAGAATCGAGACTCGGCCATCACATCGCATGCCCTTGGAACGCCAGACGACGCCAGACTTCCATATCACGCGCGGGGACGGAACCGTCAGCGTAGAGCTGCGTGGCGACTGGACCGCGCTCGCCCTGGCCGGCTGCCACCAGGCGCGGCAGCTGCGCGCGCAGCTGCATGAGCTGGCGCAGGCGCCAGACAGCGCGCAGTGGTCGCTGTCCGGCGTCGAGCGGCTGGACCATATCGGCGGGCAACTGCTGTGGCAGGCCTGGAACGGCGCGCTGCCGCAGCGGCTCGATGCCAGCGAAGGCCAGCGCCGCGTGTTCGAGCGCATCGCCGCGGTGCAGGACGAGGGCTGGAAGAAGCACATGGTGGACCGCTTCAACCCGGTCACGCTATTCGGGGCGAACGTGCTGTCGTTCGGCGCGCAGCTGGGCATCGGCGTCACCATGCTGGGCCAGCTGGCCTTCGACCTGCTGCGCCTTGCGCGCGTGCCGCAGCGCGGCCCCTGGCGCGAGATCTCGGCCAATATCTATAACGTCGGCTACAAGGCGCTCGGCATCACCGCGCTGGTGGGCTTCCTGATCGGCATCGTGCTGTCGTACCTGTCGGCCAACCAGTTGCGCACCTTTGGCGCCAGCACCTTCATCGTCAACATCCTCGGCATGGCGGTGATCCGCGAGCTGGGCCCGGTGCTGGCGGCAATCCTGATCGCGGGGCGCTCGGGCTCGGCCATCACCGCGCAGATCGGCGTGATGCGCGTGACGGAAGAACTCGATGCCATGCGCGTGATGGGCATTTCGCACGGCTTCCGGCTGATCATGCCGCGCGTGATCGCGCTGGCCATCTCCATGCCGCTGCTGGTGGCGTGGACCGATGTGATGGCGCTGGCCGGCGGCATGCTGGCCGCGCGCATGCAGCTGGGCATCAGCGCCGCCTTCTTCCTGCGCGAGCTGCCCGACGCCGTGCCGGTGGCCAACCTGTGGCTGGGCCTGGGCAAGGGCGTCGCCTTCGGCATCCTGATCGCGCTGACCGCGTGCCACTTCGGGCTGCGCATCAAGCCCAACACGCAAAGCCTGGGCGAAGGCACCACGGCCTCGGTGGTGACCGCGATCACCATCGTGATCCTGGCCGACGCGGTCTTCGCCATCCTGTTCAAGGACGTGGGCCTGTGAGCGCGGCGCCAGCTACCGGCACCCCGGACGGGAAGGTCCGCAAGGACCGCACTCCGGTCATCGAGGTGCGCGACCTGGTCAAGCGCTTCGGCAAGGCCGTGGTGCATGACCATGTCAACCTGGACGTCTACCGCGACGAGGTGCTGTCGATCGTGGGCGGCTCGGGCAGCGGCAAGACCGTGCTGCTGCGCCAGATCGTGGGCCTGGAGCGGCCCACCTCGGGCAGCATCAAGGTGTTCGGCGAAGACCCGGCCCGGCTGCGCCCGGCGCAGCTGCAGGCGCTGCGCAGCCGCTGGGGGCTGCAGTTCCAGCGCGGCGCGCTGTTCTCGGCGCTGTCGGTGATCGACAATATCGCGCTGCCCCTGCGTGAGCTGCGCGCGCTGCCCGACAACCTGATCTGCCAGGCGGCGCTGCTCAAGCTGCAGCTGGTGGGCCTGTCGGCGCGCGATGCCGACAAGATGCCGTCGGACCTGTCCGGCGGCATGATCAAGCGCGTGGCGCTGGCGCGCGCGCTGGCGCTGGAGCCCGAGCTGCTGTTCCTGGACGAGCCCACCGCCGGGCTGGACCCGATGGCCTCGGACGACTACGTGGCGCTGATCCGCGAACTGCGCCGCGAACTGGGCCTGACGGTGGTGATGATCACGCACGACCTGGACACGCTGGTGGCGTTGTCCGACCGCGTCGCGGTGCTGGCCGACCACAAGGTGATCGCCGCGGCGCCGATCCCTGACGTGGTGAAGGTGGACCACCCCTTCATCCGCGAGTATTTCCTGGGCGAGCGCGCCCAGCGCGCCATGCAGGCGCTGCCGCCGCACGGGCAGCCGGATGCGGCGCCCCCTGGAGAAGCATGATGGAAAACAAGTCACACGCATTCCTGGCCGGCGTGTTCACCATCGGACTGGCCGTGCTGGTGCTGTTCGCGATCTTCTGGTTCAGCAGCGACCACGCGGTGCGCGTGCCGTATGACCTGATCACGCGCTCCACCGTCAACGGCCTTGGCCCGCAGGCCGACGTCAAGTACCGCGGGCTGGCCGTGGGCAAGGTCGAGTCGATCAAGTTCGACCCGCAGGTGCCGGGCCAGATCATTGTGCGCGTCAACGTCAACAAGGACACGCCGATCACACGCACCACCTATGGCACGCTGGGCTTCCAGGGCGTGACCGGGATCGCCTACGTGCAGCTCGACGACTCCGCCGCGCACGACCGCGCCACGGCCTCGCCGCCGTTGCCGACCTCGCCCAAGGCGGTGGCGCGCATCGCCATGCGCCCCGGCTTCTTCGAAGAGCTGGAAAAGCGCGGCGACTCGCTGCTGACGCAGACTGAAACGCTGATGGCCTCGCTCAACGACATGTTCCAGGGCGCCAACCGCGACGAGCTGATGGCCGCCATCCGCTCGGTGCGCAAGACCGCCGAGGACTACTCGCGGCTGTCCGATTCGCTGGGCCCGGCCGCCAACCGGCTGCCGAAGGTGACCGAGAACCTGAACGCCACGCTGGAATCGACCCGGCGCCTGACGCAGGAGCTGGCCAACCCCAACGGCACAGTGATGCGTACCGTCGACAGCGTCGGGCGCGACATGCAGGGTGCGGCCGCTTCAGTGCAGTCCGCGGCGGGCACCTTCAGCGAAGAGACCCTGCCGCAGCTCAATGGCCTGGCCCGCGACGCGCGCCAGACCGCGCGCACCTTCGAGCGCGCCGCCGGCCAGTTCAACGAAAGCCCGAGCAGCGTGCTGTTCGGCGCGCCCGCGCCCGCGCCGGGCCCGGGCGAGCCGGGCTTCAGCGCGCCGTAGCGCGGCCCGCATGCCACCCCTCACCCGATACCGCCAACCGCGAGATACCGCCGTGAACCCTGCGACCGAGATGCCACGCTTTCTCCGATCCGCGCGCTCCCGCCTCCAGGCCGCCCTGCTGCTGGCCGCCGCGGGGCTGGCGCTGTCAGGCTGCGCGCTGACGCGCGGCAACGACCCCACCGTCACCTACGACCTCGGCCCGCCGGCCGCCGCCACCCCCGGCAACGGGAACCCTGCGCCGGCGCGGCTGCCCAAACTGCGCGTGGCGCAGACCGACGGGCCCAACTGGCTCGACGGCAACGCCCTCTTCTACCGGCTGCAGTATGCGCAGGCGCAGCGCCTGCAGGCCTACGCCACGCAGCGCTGGGTGATGTCGCCCACGCGCCTGTTCGACGAGCGGCTGCGCGAGGCCGTGGCCGCGCGCGGCACGCTGAGCTGGTTCGGCGACAGCAGCGTGCCGGCGCTGAAGGTTGACCTGATCGAGTTCGACCAGGTCTTCGACAGCGCCACCACCAGCGAAGGCGTGGTGCGGCTGCGCGCCACGGTGTTCCAGCACGGCATGCTCGGCCAGCAGACCTTCGAGGCGCGCCGGCCCGCGGCCAGCGCCGATGGCGCCGGCGGCGTCAAGGCCCTGGCCGAGGCCAGCGACGCGGTGATCGCGGCGCTGCTCGACTGGATCGGCACGCTGCAGCTAAAGTAGAAACGCAAGGAGACATGCCATGGAGCCGGCTCCCCCGCCGCCCTCCGCGCCGCCCCCGGCGGCTCAGCCAACGCCAGAAGCCACCGGCCCGCAGCACTCGCCGCTGGCCCGGGTGGGGCTGATTTGCTTCACGCTGCTGGTCGTGTACGCCAGCCTGTACCCGTTCTCGGGCTGGGTCGACAACGGCGTTTCGCCGTTTGCCTTCCTGAGCGCGCCCAAGCCGCGCTACATCACCGACTTCGACCTGCTGACCAATGTGCTGGGGTACTTCCCGTTCGGCGCGCTGGTAGTGCTGTCGCTGCATCCGCGCATGTCGGGCGGGCGCGCCACGCTGGTGGCGCTGGTGGCCGGGGCGCTGCTGTCGGCCTGCATGGAGGCCTTCCAGACCTGGCTGCCAAGCCGCATTTCTTCCAATATCGACCTGATCACCAATGCGCTGGGCGCGCTGCTGGGCGGCGCGGTGGTGGCGCCGTTCACCCGGGCCCTGATCGACGACGGGCGCCTGACGCGCCTGCGCCATGCGTGGTTCGAGCCACACGCCAGCTTTGCCATCATCCTGCTGCTGCTGTGGCCGTTTGCGCAGGTGTTTCCGCAAGAGCACCTGTTCGGCATGGGCGGCATCGTGCGCGAATGGCTGACCGACCCGGAGTCCTGGCCGATGCAGGTGCTGCAGATGGTGTTCCCGCAGCTTGAGGCCTGGCAGGACCATATCGGCCTGCGGCCCGAGGACATGCAGAGCCAGCAGTTGCTGGAATCGCTGGTGACCGCCAGCAGCTGGGTCGGCACCGGCCTGTTCGCCTCGATCGCGATGCGCCGCAGCGCGCCGATGCTGCGCATCCTGGCCGGCCTGCTGGCCGCGGCGCTGCTGCTCAAGGCCACTGCCGCCGAACTGCAGTTTCCGTCCGAGAGCGCTTTTGTCTGGCTGTCCGAGGGCGGGCGCTTTGCTTTGCTGACCAGTTCGCTGGTGCTGGCGCTGCTGCTGTACCTGCCGCGCTGGCTGCGCGCGGTGCTGGCGATGGTGGCGCTGATCGTGCTGGTGGTGCTGACCAATGTGCTGCCATCCAACCCCTATGCGTGGATCTCGGAGCAAGGCTGGCGCATGGGCCGCTTCATCCACTTCAACAGCCTGGCGCAATGGCTGGGCTGGCTGTGGCCGTTCCTGGCGTTCTGCTATGTGATCTGGCGCTTCGAACAGGTCAGCCTGCGCCGCCATGCCAGGAAAAAAACCGCGGCGCGCCGTGAGGCGGCCGCGACCGGTACGCAGGAATAGAAACTAGTGCAGTTGGCCGCCTTGCTCGCGCACATCGGCGCGGGTCGACAGCGCCGTCGCCACCGCCGCGCGCAATCCCTTCACCAGCGTTTCCTGCGCCAGGCTGGGCTGGCCCGGATGGCGCGCCGCCTGCTCGGGCAGGTAGGGGATATGGATAAAGCCGCCGCGCGCGTCGCCATCCGGCTGCTGCGCCAGCCGGTGCATCAGCCCGTAGAAGACATGGTTGCAGACGAAGGTGCCGGCGGTCTGCGACACCGAGGCCGGCACGCCCGCCGCGCGCATGTCGCGCACCATCGCCTTGATCGGCAGCGTGGCAAAGTAGGCGGCCGGGCCGCCTGCGACGATGTCGGTATCGATCGGCTGGGCGCCGGCGTTGTCGGCAATGCGCGCATCGTCGACATTGATCGCCACGCGCTCGACCGACATCTCGGCGCGCCCGCCGGCCTGGCCCACGGCAATCACCAGCGCGGGCCGCAGCACATCGACCAGCTCGCCGATGGTGTCGATCGCCGCGCCGAACACGCACGGCAGCTGCCGCGCCACGATCACCGCGTCGCCCACGCGCTCGCCGTCGAGCGCGCGCACGGCCTCCCATGAGGGATTGATCGGTTCATTCTCGAACGGCTCGAAGCCGGTCAGCAGCACAGTACGCATGGCGGGGCTCCGCGGTTACATCAGGAAGTACAGCAGCGCGATATTGGCCACCAGGATCGCCAGCGCGGTCGGCACCTGCGCGCGGATCACGGCGTTCTTGTCGTCAAGTTCCAGCAGCGCCGCCGGCACGATATTGAAGTTGGCCGCCATCGGCGTCATCAGCGTGCCGCAATAGCCCGAGAACATGCCGATCGCAGCCATCACCGCCGGGTTACCGCCGAACATGCCGACCAGGATCGGCACGCCCACGCCGCCGGTCATCACCGGAAAGGCCGCGAAGCCGTTGCCCATGATCACGGTGAACAGCGCCATGCCCACGCAATAGACCGCCACCGCCACCAGCTTGTAGTCCATGTTGATATAGGCGGTGGACAGGTGCGCCACGGCCTTGCCCACGCCCGCGTCGGCGAACACCAGGCCCAGCATCGCCAGCATCTGCGGCAGTACCAGCGCCCAGCCCAGCGAATCGGTCAGCCGGCGCGACTCGCGCAGGCCCTGCGCCACGGTGTCGCGCGTGAGCCAGCACACCACCGCCAGCGAGATCAGGCAGCCGATCCCCAGCGAGACAAAGGTCACGTTCTTGGGATCGAGCAGCGGCAGGCCGGCGATCTTGACGTCCTTGAACAGCATGGTGCCGATCACAGTCACCAGCGGGATCAGCAGCGCCGGAATGAACAGCTTGTTGCCCAGGCGGCGCGCGCTGGCGCGGCGTTCCTCCTCGGGCAGGCTGTGGTGCTTGCCGTGGCCGACGCCGCCGAAGCCCGCGATCAGCGCCATCACCACCGCGCCGATGCCGACCGCGGCCGGCGGCAGCCGGTCGCCAATCAGGAATACGATCGCGTACAGCAGCCAGAACAGGCCGGTGCTGAGGCGGCGCGGATGCTCGCGGTCGGCGAAGGTCATCAGCGCGGTGATCGCCAGCACCAGGCCGGCGAGCCAGTAGAGATATTCGATGGAAATGATCATGGCGCGCTCCTTACTCTGCGCTCTTGGCAGGCGCGGCGGCCGGGGCGGCCTTGCCGCCCAGTTCGCGCTCGAGCCAGTGGTCCAGGCGCTTCAGGCGCACGGCATGGATCAGGAAAGCGCAGATCGCGGTGGGGATGCCCCACACGGCAATATGCAGCGGCTCCACGTCGATGTTCGACGACAGCAGGAAGGTGTGCATCAGCGCGATCGCGCCGAAGGCCACGAAGATGTCCTCGCCAAAGAACAGGCCGACATTGTCGGTGGCGGCGCAGAACGCCAGGATGCGCTGGCGCACCGGCTCGGGCAGGTGGCCGAAGCGGTTCTCGGCCGCGCCCTCGGCCATCGGCGCCAGCAGCGGGCGCACCATCTGCGGGTGCCCACCCAGGCTGGTCAGGCCGATCGCGGCGGTCAGCTCGCGCACGCCCAGGTAGACGATCAGCAGGCGGCCAACCGTGGCCGAGGCGATGCGCGCAATCCATGTCTGCGCATGCTCGCGCAGCCCGTGCCGCTCCAGCAGGCCGATCACGGCCAGCGGCAGCAGGATGATCAGCGGCAGGTTGCGCGCCTTGACGAAGGCGGTGCCGATCGCCGAGAAGATCTGCATCAGCGGCATCGGCGCGGCCAGCCCCGTGGCCAGCGCGGCGAGCACCACCACCAGCATGGGATTGAAGCGCAGCACGAAGCCGATGATGATGACGCCGACCCCGACAAGGGGCCAGAGGTTGACTGCCTGTTCCATGGAATACACCTGACTTTTTTGGTAAAGCCGGACGGTAGCTTGCCGTCCGGCTGAGGCAGCGCGGCGTGCCGCGCCAGGTACTGCCGACCGCGCCGCTTGCGCTCAGTCGCCGGCGCGGACCGCGATGCCTTCCGCGCCCAGCCGTTCCCGGATGCGCCGCGCAAAGGCCAGCGCGTGGGCGCCGTCGCCGTGCAGACACACGGTTTCGGCTTGAATCGGTACCCAGGTGCCGTCGATGGCGCGCACGCGTTTCTCGCGCACCATGGTCAGGGTCTGGTTCAGGGCGACTTCCTCATCCTCATGCAGCGCGCCCGGCGTGCCGCGCTTGACCAGCGTGCCGTCGGGGTTGTAGCCGCGGTCGGCAAAGACCTCCTGCTTGACGCGCAGGCCGGCCTCTTTGGCGATATCGATCATCTGGCTGCCGGCCAGGCCAAAGAACACCAGGCCGGCATCGAAGTCGCGCACCGCGCGCACGATGGCGCGGGCCAGCGCCGGATCGCGCACGGCCTGGTTGTACAGCGCGCCATGCGGCTTGACGTGATGCAGCTCGCCGCCCTGCGCGCGCACGATCGCGTCGAGCGCGCCGATCTGGTACAGCACGTCGGCGTAGACGTGTTCCGGGTCACGCTGCATCTCGGTGCGGCCGAAGTTCTCGCGGTCCGGGTAGCTCGGGTGCGCCCCGATCGCCACGCCGCGCTCCAGCGCCCACTTCACCGTCCGCACCATGGTGGCCGCGTCGCCCGCGTGCCAGCCGCACGCGATATTGGCCGAACTGATCAGCGCCAGCAGCGCCTCGTCGTTGTCACAGCCTTCGCCAAGGTCAGCGTTCAAATCGATCTGCATTGCCATTCTCCTGTGCGGCGCATTGCGTCGCCCGATTGATATTGCGCGTGCGCGCTTATGCGGCCACGCGCGTGCGTGCGCGCCGCCGCGCGGCGATGGGCATGCCATCGCCCTGCCACCGCAGCGCCTGGTCGATCTGGCGCAGGTAGCGCTCCAGCTCGGCCTGCGCCGCCTCTGCCTGCGCCAGCGTCACCTGCACGAAACGCACCGGCGCACCCAGCGGCACCTGCGCCAGCCGCCACAAGTCCGCGCCGATCACCACGCCGATCTTGGGATAGCCGCCGGTGGTCTGCGCATCGGCCATCAGCGCGATCGGCTGGCCGCCCGGCGGCACCTGCATCACGCCCGGCACCACGCCATGCGACAGCAGGTCGGCGCTGCGCTCGGCGCGCCGCGCCAGCGCGGGCCCGTTCAGGCGCAGCCCCATGCGGTTGCTGTTGGGCGTGACGGTCCAGTCGGCCTGCCACAGCGCGGCCTGCGAGGCCGCATCGAAATCCTCATATTCAGGCCCCGGCAGCATGCGGACCGGCGTGGCCTTGCCCTCGACGCTGGCGGGCAGCGCCCACGCCGGCGCCTGCACGCCGAGCCAGTCGGTCTCGGCCACCAGCCCCGGGCGCCCCGCCGCCAGGCGGTCGCCTTCCTGCAGCGCGCGCCCGCCCAGCCCGCCAAAGCCTGACTTCAGGTCGGTGCTGCGCGAGCCCATCACCGGCTCGACATCGATGCCGCCCGCCACGCACAGGTACACGCGCGTGCCGCCGCGCGTCGACGGCAGCGTCAGCGTCTCGCCCTTGTGCACGTCAAAGGCATGCCACGACCACACCGGCACGCCGTCCAGGTTGGCGCCACATTCGGCACCAGCCAGCGCCACGCGCATATCGGCATGAAAGCGCAGCGCGGCGCGGCCCAGCGTGAATTCAATGGCGGCGCAGCCCGGCGCATTGCCGAGCAGGCGGTTGCCGACCTCCACCGCCAGCATGTCCATGGCCCCGCAACGGCCCACGCCAAAACGGCGAAAGCCGGTACGGCCCAGGTCCTGCACCGAGGCGAGCGCACCGGGACGAATGATTTCGATCACGCGATGATTTCCTCGGCAACAAAGCGCACGGTATCGCCGGGCGCAAACAGGGACGGCGGATCCCGGTCCGCCACGAAGAGCTCGGCGTCGGTGCGCCCGATCAGCTGCCAGCCGCCCGGCAGCACCGCCGGATAGATCCCGGTCTGCTCGCCGCCAATGCCGACCGACCCGGCCGGCACCGCCACCCGCGGCTCACGCCGGCGCGGCGTGGCCAGCTCCGGCGCCAGGCCGCCCATATAGGCAAATCCCGGCTGGAAGCCCAGGAAGTAGACGACATACTCGCCGGCAGCGTGGCGGCGCACCACTTCCCGCGGCGTCAGTCCGGTATGGGCCGCCACATCGCCCAGGTCCGGGCCATGCTCGCCGCCGTAGCGCACCGGGATCTCCACCAGCTTGCCGGTCGCATTGCGCGCCTCGCCGGAGGCCCAGGCGAGCTTCAGGTTGCGCTCCAGCGCGTCCACGTCGGCGCTGCCGTCGAAGATCACGGTCAGGTTGTTCATGCCCGGCACCACGTCAACCACCCCGCGCCAGTCCTCGGCCCGGGCAGCCATCGCCCAGATCCGGCGCTGGACTTCCAGCGATGCGGGGGGAGCCACGCTGTACAGCAGCGCCTGCTCGGCGAGTCGGTGGATGGTGCAGTTCATGAGATTCCCGGTAGCGCACTTGCTACCAGTTTAGGCAGGCAAGCCGGAATGTGACGTGCTTGTATTTCATCGATAATTTATCGATGAATTCATCATATCGAAATGAGACAAGGAGAAACAGTCAGGATTGACCCTAGGGGCGCAAGGGCCACTGCGGCCGGCTGCACCATCGAGGTCTGTCGTCCTAATCGCGCTCGTTCATGTTCGGCCCTTCAGTGCCAACCGCGCACCTGTTGGGTCGGAGGAGGCGCGCTTGCGCGCTGGCCTCCGTCCGCCGCCCAAACTGCACGTGCGGTTTTCCCGCATGCAGCTTTCACGAAGATGCAGCATGCTGAGAAGCAATAGAAGGTATCAATCCAACAAGATTCACCAACCCGAGATCGCCATACAACTGCGCCTCCGGCAAGAGCTTCCAGCCCCGGTTGCGCCAGCGTTTGAATCGGTGTGACCATAAACGCCGCACGATCCAGCGGTCGAGCCGGTTGAAGATTCTTCGGACGTGGGAGCGCTTGTAATAGTGCCCCCAGCCCCGCAAGATAGGGTTAATTCGCGCTATCAGATCGCGCGTCCCAAGCGGAACACACCGCTGCGTGAGACGACGAACCTGATCCATAAGCCGCTGAATCGATTTCTCCCGGGGATATGCATATAGCGCCCCGGATCGCGCACCACTGCGGATCTTCGCGGCGGGCACCCTGCCCTCCGGGAAACTGCGAGCTGGC
>NZ_JFJW01000128.1:20752-25852 GCF_000611125.1 Cupriavidus sp. SK-4 | reverse complement strand
GGCTACGCCGGCGAAACAGCCACGCTTGCCAAGGGCGACAACCGACCGCATGGCAACAAGCCAAAGCAGGGCTTCCCAAATCTAGCGAAGACCCCCCAATAAGAAAAAAGCCCCGCGCACTGCGGGGCCTGCGCGATCAACCCTTCACCGCTTCCGGCAACAACGCCTGCGGCAAGTTCTGATAACAAACCGGCCGCAAGAACCGGTCAATCGCCGTCGCCCCCACCGAAGTCGAACGCGCATCCGAGGTCGCCGGGAACGGCCCGCCATGCACCATCGCATAGGCAACCTCAACCCCAGTCGGATAGCCATTGCACAGCACCCGCCCGGCCTTGCGTTCCAGCACCGGCAGCAGGCGCCGCGCGGCCGCGTGGTCGGCCTCATCGAGCTGCATCGTCGCCGTCAGCTGGCCTTCAAGCTGCCGCGCCACCGTCAGCATCTCTTCGAGATCGCGGCACACCACCAGTACCGTCGACGGCCCGAACACCTCGGCCTGCATCCGGTGATCCGCCAAGAACTGCGCCGCGGTGGTCTCGAACATCACCGGCCGCGCCTGGTTGGCCCCGTTGCCGTCGACGCCGTCGCCAATGCGTTGCAGACCGTCGAGCGACGACAGTTGCGCCACGCCTTGCTCAAAGGCGGCATGGATGCCGGGCGTCAGCATGGTCGCAGCCGGCTTGCCTTGCAGCGCGCCGAGCGTCGCTGCGCGGAACTTGTCGAGCGCGGGGCCTTCAATGCCGATCACCAACCCGGGGTTGGTACAGAACTGGCCGACGCCCATCACCAGCGAATCCACCAGCTGGCGTCCGATTTCCTCGCCGCGCGCATCGAGCGCCGCGGGCAGCAGGAACACCGGATTGATGCTGCTCATCTCCGCATACACCGGGATCGGCTGCGGGCGGCGCTGGGCAGCCTGCATCAGCGCCAGGCCGCCGGCGCGCGAGCCGGTGAAGCCCACCGCCTGGATTGCCGGATGCGAGACCAGTGCCGTGCCGATGGCATTGCCCGCCCCGACCAGCAGCGAGAACACGCCTTCGGGCAGGCCCGCGTCCTGCACGGCCTTCTGGATCACGCGTCCCACCAGTTCCGACGTGCCCAGGTGCGCCGGGTGCGCCTTGACCACGACCGGGCAGCCCGCGGCCAGCGCCGAGGCGGTGTCGCCGCCGGCCACGGAGAAGGCCAGCGGGAAGTTGCTGGCGCCGAACACTGCCACCGGGCCGATGGCGATGCGCTGCATGCGCAGGTCCGGGCGCGGCGGGTTGCGCTCGGGCAGCGCGGCGTCGAAGGTGGCCTGCTGCCAGCGGCCTTCGCGCAGCACGGTGGCGAACAGGCGCAACTGGCCGGCGGTGCGGGCGCGCTCGCCCTGCAGGCGCGCGATCGGCAGCGCGCTTTCCAGGTGGGCGCGTTCGATCAGCGTGTCGCCCAGCGCTTCGATGCCGGTGGCGATGGCTTCGAGCAAGGCCGCGCGCTGCTCCGGCGTGGTGTTGCGGTAGGTGTCGAAAGCGGCTTCGGCCAGCGCACAGGCGCGCTCGACCTCGGCCTGGCCGCCGCCATGGAAGTCAGGGCCCAGGGCTTCGCCGGTGGCGGGATTGATGGCCTGCAGCAGGGCTTCGGTGCCGCGCACGGCTTGCGCGCCGATCAGCATGTCGCCGGTGATGTGCATGGAAGGATTCCTTGTCAGCGTTTGGAGCGGGAAGGCCGGCCGGGGGGCAAGTGCCCCGCGGCCGGCCTGTCGATATGCAATGCGAGGGCGGCTTGCTTGCCGCTTACTGTGGGCCGAGCTTGTTGATCAGCGCGCCCAGCATCTCCATCTCCTCGCCGGTCAGGTCGGTCAGCGGCGCGCGCACCGGGCCGCCGTCGCGGCCGACCAGGCGGGCGCCGGCCTTGACGATGCTCACGGCATAGCCGGCCTTGCGGTTGCGGATGGCCAGGTAGGGCAGGAAGAAGTTGTCGAGCAGGCGGCCCACGGTGTCGTGGTCGTCCGCGGCGATGGCGCGATAGAAGTCCATCGCCGTCTTGGGGATGAAGTTGAACACGGCCGACGAATACACCGGCACGCCCAGCGCCTTGTAGGCCGCGGCATAGACCTCGGCCGTGGGCAGGCCGCCGAGGTAAGAGAAGCGGTCGCCCAGCTTGCGGCGGATGCTGACCATGGCCTCGATGTCGCCCACGCCGTCCTTGAAGCCGACCAGGTTGGGGCAGCGTTCGGCCAGGCGTGCCAGCTGCGTCGCATCCAGCTTCGAGTTGGCGCGGTTGTAGACGATCACGCCGATATCCACCGACTTGCAGACCTGCTCCACGTGCGCGGCAATGCCGTCCTGGCTGGCTTCGGTCAGGTAGTGCGGCAGCAGCAGCACGCCGGCCGCGCCCAGGCGCTGGGCTTCCTGTGCGTAGGCGATGGCGGTGCGGGTCGGGCCGCCGGCGCCGGCCAGGATCGGCACCTTGCCGGCGCAGGTGCGCACGGCGGTGTCGACCACGGCCGAGTAGTCCGGCGGCGTCAGCGAGAAGAACTCGCCGGTGCCGCCCGCAACGAACAGCGCGGTGGCGCCGTAAGGGGCCAGCCACTCCAGCCGCGCCGCGTAGGACTGCGGCGCGAAGTCGCCCTGGGCGTCGAAGTCGGTGATGGGGAAGGACAGCAGGCCTTCGGAGACGATTTGCTTGAGTTCGTTGGGTGCGAGCATTGCGGCAATCCTGAGCGGGCCAGTGGCCCCGGGTGGCAGTGGCGGCTGACTGCGGCGGCGCAGGTCATCCGAGTTATCAGTCATCGTACGACAAGGTTTTGGCGATGGCAATAGGCCGGGTCCTCATTCGGGGTTAACCGGGATGCGGCCGCGTTTCATTCCGCTGCAAAGCCATACGGGCGCTCAAATAACGACAAAGCGTGCAGTGAAGGGCACGCCATAGCGGCGATCGCGGCGACCGTACTGTGGTGATGTCCGCTGGGGTCGGGGCGTAATGTTGTAGGACAACGTAAGTCGGAGTGGCTCCCAGCCCGCATGCCTGCCACTCAGGAAAATTGAAACACCCATGCAAAGCTGCCAGTGCACGGGTCCCCGGCGACTGGCACACTGGCATCCTGGACTGACGGGGAGAACATGGTGGGAGAGTTACAGGCCTTGCTGGAAAACCACGGGCTGATGCTGGTGTTCCTGAACGTGCTGGTCGAGCAGGCAGGGCTGCCGGTGCCGGCGTACCCGATGCTGTTCGTCGCCGGCGCGCTGGGGGTGCAGGAGACCGGGCCGTCGATCGGCGCGGTGCTGGCTGCGGTGATCTTTGCCTGCCTGATTGCCGATACCGGCTGGTACTTCGCCGGACGCCGGCTGGGGCAGCCGATGCTGCGCACGATCTGCCGGGTGTCGATTTCGCAGGACTCGTGCATCCGCCAGACCCAGTCGCTCTATCTGCGCGTGGGGCCGCGCTCGCTGGTGATTGCCAAGCTGCTGCCCGGTGCCGGGGCCTTGTCCACCGCGATGGCGGGCATGACGGGCACGCCGTTGCCGGTGTTCCTGTTCTATGACGCCATCGGCGCGCTGGTCTGGGCCGGCAGCGCCTTGCTGATCGGCGTGGTGTTCAGTGATTTTATCGATGCCATCCTGGAGGCGTTCAGCGCCTACGGGCATATGGCCGTGGTGGGGCTGTTGGTGGCGTTCGCGCTGTTCCTGGCGTGGCGCTGGTGGCGCCGCCTCCGGTTGCTGCGCCGCACGCGGCGCGTGCCGCGCATGACGGTGGACGAACTGGAAGCGCGCCGGCTGGCCGGCATCCTGCCGGTGGTGATCGACGTGCGCGCCCACGGCGACACGCCGATGGAGCGCATCCCCGGCTCGGTGGTGCTCGACATGCAGGGCGCGCTGGACAGCCTGGACGCGCTGGGCGTGCCGCACGCCGAGGCCGACATCGTGGTCTATTGCGCCTGCCCCAATGAACTGTCCGCCGCGCTGCTGGCCGAGCGCCTGCGCGTGGCCGGCTACCCGAAGACCTGGGCGCTGGCCGGCGGCTTCGACGAATGGAAGCGGCGCCACGGCGGCACCGCCCCGACCGAGGCGGCCAACCAGCCAGGGCCGGCCGAAGCCGCCTGAACCTGCCAGGCTGCCGGCGCTGCGCTCAGCGCTTGCCCGCCGTCTGGAAGACGGACAGGTCCGGGTAGACCGCGCGGATCTTCTCCCACTCGGCGGCGTTGAAGAACTGGCACTTGCCGGCGCCGAAGCGCTTGGACACCTCCACGCAGAAGCGCACGGCTTCAGCGATGTCGATCTCATGGTTGGCCGAGGTCGCGCTGCCCGACACCACCGACTGCGCCGTCACCGCCACGCCGACCACCGGCGCCCCGGTGGCCACGTGCGGCTGCATGATGCTGTTGAAGTGGTACAGGCCGTTGTGGTACGGCGTGATGTCCTGCTGCGAGATCGGGAAGGTCACCGCCGGGCAGCCGGTGGTGGACTCCATGGTCGCCACCAGGTCTGGCGCCACGCGCAGGATGTAACCCTGCATCGCCGTCGGCGAAATCGCAAAGCCGCGGTGCTTGATGATGCTGTTGCCCTTGGAGGCATCGATCGACAGGATCGCGTCCATCTCCGGCAGCACCTGGTAGTCGTTCATGGTGTCGGACGAGACCGGCATGCCCATGAACGGCACCGGGTCGTGCGGCTGCATCGAGACATTGGTCGACAGGTGCGTGGTCACGATCACGTCGCCCACCAGGTGATCGCCGCGCGCCTTCATCTGCGCCAGCTTGAGCGCCACCGCCAGGCAGCCGATCGGGCCGTCGGCGTCAGACACCAGCCCCACCAGTTCCGGGCGCGCGCCGATCGCGCCGTTGCGGCCGATCACGCCCAGCGTCGGCGCACTGCCGCCGCTGCGCTTGCCCGTGGTGCCGGGGATCACGATGGTGATGAAGTCGGTGGTGTTGGCCGTGTTCTCGGGCGGGGCGTTGTGGATCGTGGTCACTTCCACGCTCACGCCGGCGCCGGCATAGGGCGCGAACAGTTCGCTGACGACCGCACCGTTGGCGTGCGGGCTGTCCAGGGCTTCATGAATGACCAGCGTCTGCTGCAGGGCCATGGCTTTCTCCAAATGATGTGCCCTGCCCGCGCGGCGCGGGCA
>NZ_JFJW01000128.1:0-20669 GCF_000611125.1 Cupriavidus sp. SK-4 | reverse complement strand
TTGCCGCTGCCGCCGGTCCAGCTGGTGGTGTTGTTGCCGAACAGGCCCGACCAGTCGCCGTGCACACGGTCGTAGGCCAGCGCCAGGTAGGCGTCGGTGCGCTTGCTGAAGGCGTAGTCGGCGACTGCATAGGCGGTGGTGCGGTTGCCGCTGAAGCCGTCGGCACGGGTGCGGTTGTGCATCACGCTGCCGATCAGCGTGACGTTGCCGGTGACCGGGTAGCTCGCGCCCAGCGTGAAGAAGTCGTCGTGGCGGCTGCCGCCGAAGACCGAGCTGATGGCGGCGCGGTTGGTCGGCGTGGCCGCGGTGGACATGCTGGTGATGGTGGCCGTGTCGGTGCCGCCCTTGGACGAATCGAAGCCCGCGTCGCGGTCGCTGTGGATGTAGTTGGCGAACAGGCTGGCGCGGCCCACTGCGGCCTTCAGGCCGGCCAGGTAGATGCGCGCGGCGCGGCTCTGGCTGTCGCGGGTCTGCTGGAAGTCGCCCACTGCGGAGATGGGGCCGGCGGCGTACCTCACGCCGAACGACATTGACGAGGTCGCGCGGGTGTTGCCCGCGGTTTCGCCCAGCGCGTATTCGGCGATCACTGATACCGGACCGAAGTTGCCGGTGTAGCTGACGGCGTTGTCGTAGCGCTGGCCGGTCAGGTATACCATCCATGCATTGGACGGCGCCGCGCCCACGCCGAGCGGGTCGACGTAGTACAGCATGGTGTTGGCCGTGGTGTACTGCCGGCCCAGCGCCAGCTCGCCCCATTGATTGCCGATCTTCACATACGCCTGGCGCCCGAACAGCTGCCCCTGCTGGTCCAGCTTGCCGGTGTCGGCCAGCAGGCCGTTTTCCAGCACGAAGCCGGCCTTCAGGCCGCCGCCCAGGTCCTCGATGCCCTTCAGGCCGAAGCGGCTGCCCGACAGGAAGCCTTCGCCGCCCTGCTGCAGCCCGATCTGGGCATCGCCCGCCGGGTTCGAATGGGTCTGGTAGGTCAGCGCGGTGTCGATCACGCCGTACAGCGTCACCCCGGACTGCGCCATCGCGGCGGCCGGCAGGCCCAGCAGCAACGGCAGTGCCAGGCGGGCGGCGTGGCGAATGGTGTGGCTCATCTTGTTTTCTCCTCCAAAAGGCAAAAGGGGGCCCGCGCGGGCGGCACGGCGCGGCCCGCGGGGCGGTTTTCTCTTTGTTGTGCCTGGGACCGGCCCGGGTCAGTGCGTCAGCGGCTCAGGGCAGTGCCGCCGGCTCAGGCAGCAAAGCCCGGCCAGTCCTGCATCCCGGCCGGACCGGTGATCTGCGACAGCGGGAAGGTCTCGCCTTCGCGGATGGTTTCGACCTTGCCTTCGGCGGGGAACCACAGCGCATGGCGCTCGCCCAGCACGGTGCCGCGGGTGCCGTCCGAGAACAGCGCCGAACCTTCCGGCAGCGCAAACACCTGCTCCGGCGCGTTGATGTGCAGGAACTCGGCCAGGCGCTCTTCGCGGCTTTCGCCGTTGTGGCCGGCGGGCTTGCCGCTGATGAAGTGCGGGTTGATCTGGAACGGCACCAGCCCCAGCGCGCGCAGCGACGGCGGCTGCACGATGGGCATGTCGTTGGTGGTGCGGATGGTCGGGCAGGCGACGTTGCTGCCGGCGCTCCAGCCCACGTACGGCGTGCCTGCGCGCACCCTGGCGCGGATCGCGTCGACGATGCCGGCGTCGTACATGCGCTTGAGCAGCGCAAAGGTGTTGCCGCCGCCGACCGCGATGGCCTCGGCCTGCTCCACGGCGCGCAACGGGTCGGCGCTATGGTGGATCGATTCCAGCGCGTAGCCCAGCGCCTCGAACACCGGCTTGACCATGCCTTCATAGGTGTCGAAGCTGAAGGTCACGCCGGCGAACGGCACGAACAGCACCTTGCGCGGCTCGCGCCTGAGCAGCGTGTGGATCTGCTCGCCGGCGTGCTCGAGGTAGCCGAGGTTGTCCTTGCGCGAGCTGCTCATCAGGAGGATGCGTTGGGTCATGTCTTGGTTTCCGTCAGGAGAGTCTGGTGAAGTTCAATGCGGGATCAGGCGATCGCGGCGCGGATCAGCGCGGCGACGCGGTCGATCTCTTCATGCGTGTTGAAGTAGTGCAGCGAGACCCGCGCCATGGTGGACACGCCGTAGCGCGCCAGGATGGCGTCGGCCATGAAGTTGCCGGCCTCGATGATGCATTGCTGCGTTTCCAGCGCGGCGACGATGCGCGCCGGGTCCACGCCGCGCACATTGAACGGCACGATGCCGATGCGGTTGGCCACGTCGGCCGGGCCGTACAGTTCGAAGCCGGGGATCGACGCGAATTTCGCCACTGCATACTCGGTCAGGTCGCGCACGCGCGCTTCGATGGCGCCCATGCCGATGGCGGCGGCGTAGTCGATGGCGGTGCCCATGCCGAGGATCGCCGGCACGATCGGGCAGCCAGCCTCGAAGCGCCTGGCGCCAGCGACCAGCGACAGCGCGCCGGTGGCGCGGTCATAGGCGCCGTTCCACCAGCCCACCAGCGCGGGCTCGACCTGCTCGATCAGCGCGCGGCGCACATACAGGAAGCCCGAGCCCTCGGTCGCGCGCAGCGCCTTGCGGCCGCAGCCAGCCAGGAAATCGCAGTCCAGCTCGGCCACGTCCGAGCGCAGCATGCCCACGCTCTGCGCCGCATTGACCAGCGACAGCACGCCATGGCGGCGCGCCACCGCGCAGATCTGCGCGGCCGGCTGCACCGCACCCGTCGAATTGGGCAGGTGCGAGAAGGTGAGCAGGCGCGTGCGCGGGGTCACGGCGGCCTCGAACGCCTCGGGCGAAAGCAGCCCTTCAGCATTGGCCGCGACCATCTTCACGACGATGCCGTGCGATTGCTCCAGCCGGCGCCAGGGCAGCAGGTTGCTCAGCATCTCGGTGTCGGCCACCAGCACTTCGTCACCGGCCTTCCAGTCGATGCCGCGCGCGACGATCGAGATGCTCTCCGTGGCGTTCTTGGTGAAGGCGACTTCGTCGGCGGCGCAGTTGAGCAGCCCGGCCAGCTTGCCGCGCACCGCTTCCACGCGCGCATAGGTCTCCTTGCGGAAGGCCGGCAGGTAGATGCCGACATGGCCGGTATCGAGCAGGTAGCTGCGCACGGTATCGAGCACCGCGTCGGGCGGCAACGAGGCCGCGGCGGTGTCGAGATAGATGGTGGAGGCCGTCAGCGGGGTGTCGGCGCGGATGGCCTGGATGGCTTGGATATCCATGGAACGTCTCGGGTAATGACAGGCGGGACGCGGCGGCCGCGCCCCGAGGTAAGACTCAGTTGCGCACTTACTTGCGCAGCTTGGTGACGGAGCCGAAGAAGCTGAACAGCGCGTCGCCGGCAATCACGCCGCCGGCAAAGGCGCTCATCTCGGCCACGTGCTTGTCGCCGCGCAGGCGCTGCAGCACGAAGCGGATCGCCAGGCCGGCCAGCACGGCCCAGCCGGCCAGCGGCGAGGCAATCAGCATGCCGGTGGAGAGCAGGATGCCAAGCTGGCGCCTGGAGCCGCCGATCAGCTGCAGCAGCGCGCCGGGGATGGCCCAGATCACCAGGTTGCGGGCAATCTCCGCCGACGAGCCCGCCTTGATCGAGGCCGCGTAGACACGGTCCACCGGCGGGATCAGGTTTTGCGCGAAGAAGGTGCCGTGGAACACCAGCACCACCACCGCGGCCACGGCAAAGCCGATCATCGCGGCCAGGAACTGCTGCTTGCGCCCGGCCAGCTCGGCCTCCATGTCGCGGCCTTCGCCACGCAGCAGGTAGCCGGTCTTGAGGTCGTAGCCCATGTCGGCAAAGGCCGGGCCGGTGGCGGCGGAGAAGCCCACCAGCACCGCCAGCGCCGTCGGCGGGAAGCCGATCAGGATGCCGATGGTCAGCGTGATCAGCGCCACCGCGAAGGCCGGGAACCAGCCCGAATGCATCGCCGCGATGCCGACGATCAGCTCATGCACATAGGCGGCAAAGGCGGCATACAGCACGAACACCACCAGCATGCCCAGCGACATGTCAGAGACATGGCCGGCCAGCACCGAGATCAGCAGCGCAATCGCCAGGTAGATCAGGAAACCGCCCGACAGGATGCGGCTGGCGCGCGAGGCCGGGACTTCGATGGTGCGTGCGTCAGCGGCCGGAGCGTAGCGCGCGCGGCGGATTTCATTGGCGACCTGGAACAGCGCGACGATGCCCGCGCCGATCATCAGGCCGTGCGGGATATAGGCCTTGGCGATGTCGATGCCGGTCAGCGCCACCGAATAGCCGCGCACCAGCAGGCCAATGCCGAACATGGTCAGTGCCGCCAGGTTGCCCAGGAAGGCCGCGCCGAACGCGGACATCGGCACGCCCAGCCAGGCGCCGCCCACGCCCACGGCAATGCCCAGCCCCAGGAACGCGGCCTTGCGCCCGCCGCGGTCGCCGGCCCAGATGGCCTCGGCCGTGGCGATGCCGGCCGGCCAGGTGCCGGTGGCGGGGAAGATCCTGCTGCCGAACAGGAAGTACAGCATCGCGCCGTCGACGAACATGGCGATCACCGCGCCGATCAGCATCGGCGTGGCCAGCTCCGGCATGCCCATCGCGTATGGCACGCCGATCGGGATCATCAGCGAGTTGGCGGCGCCGAAGGTGGCCGACGAGATTGCCGTCTGCACCAGGTTCTGCCGCTCCAGCACGCGGAAGCGCCGCGTGATCTCCAGCGGGATGCGCGAGAACACGATCGCGATCAGCGCGCCGATGATCGAGGTGTTGGCCGAGATCCCCAGCGACACGATCAGCTGCATGCCGATCATGGCGCCGAATACCGAAAGCCCCACGGAGACCAGCAGCAGCAAGGGCTCCATGAAGCGTGTCCGTGTTGCAGGCTGTGCCGCCATCGGCCCGTTCAGTTGTGTTGGCATGGTCATGTTGTCCACCGCTCCCCGTAGTGTTGTCTGGTTTTGTCTGTTGTGTGTGATGCCTTGCGCGCGCTCAGCGCATGAAACCCGCCACCGGGCCGATGGTGTTGCGCGCGGTGCGTAGTGCCTCCAGCAAGCGCGGGACCGCCTCGGGCGTCAGGCGCTGCAGCGGGCCGGCGATGGCCAGCGATCCCACCACCGCCTGGGTGTCGCGGTGGCGCAGCGGCAGCGCCAGCCCGGCCACCGTGGCGGCGGATTCCTCGCAGGTGTAGGCCCAGCCGTCGGCGCGGATCTGCGCCAGCCGTGCTTCCGGCTCGGGCGCGTCGCCCGTTACCTGGCGCCGGAACGCTTCCGGCTGGAATGCCAGGATGGCCTTGGCGTGCGCGCCCGCGTCCAGCGCGAAGCGCTGGCCCACTTCGATGGAAAAGCGCAGCTGGTGCTGGCTCTGGGCGATATCCGTGCACAAGCCCTCGCAACCGTCCAGCCACGACAGGAACACGGTCTCGCCGCATTCGCGCGCCAGCGCTTCCAGCGCGGGCTGGACCACCTCGGCCGGCGAAAACGTCTTGCGCATCACTTGTCCCAGCTCGAACCAGCGCAAGCCCAGGCCGTAGCGGCCAAGCGCGTCCTGCACCAGGAAGCCGTTGGCGGCAAAGGTCGCCAGCACGCGGTGCACAACGGCGTGGTGCACGCCGCTGTGGCGCGCCAGTTCGCGCACGCCCCAGCTGGGCTGGCGGGCGGTGAAGTGGGTCAGCAGCGCCAGGGCGCCGTCCAGGGTCTTGAGCATGGCGGGTGGTTGCGTCGACTGCTTGTGTCTCTATATAAGAGACAACGTCTCTGATACAGAGAAATGCTAGGCTTCGGCCCGGCTCTCAACAATCAGGGTTAACGCGGGGCCGGATGGCCGCGCCGGGCGAATGCCGGCGGTGGCAACGGCGGAGCGCCGCCGCCTATACTTGGCGCAGACCGACTGTTACCGGGAGGACGCGCATGGCCGCGGAACACCACGGAACCGGCGGATCCGGCGACGAGGCCACCCGCATCGCCCAGCGCCGCCGCCAGCTCGGCATTGCGCCGCGCGCCGGCGACGGCCAGCGCAACTGGGCCCTGGCGCTGTCCGGCGGCGGCATCCGCAGCGCCACCTTCTGCCTGGGCGTGATGCAGGCGATGGCGGGCACCGCGATGCCCGCCAAGGCGGCAGCGCCGGCCCCCGCGCCGGAGGCCGCGACGCCGGCGGCCGCCACCGCCCCCGCGGCGCAGACCGTGCCGAGCCTGGCCTCGCTGCTGGCGCAGTTCGACTACCTGTCCACCGTCAGCGGCGGCGGCTACCTCGGCGCCTTCTTCGTCAGCCTGTTCGTGCCCGGCCGCCTGGGCCGCGGTGCAGGCCCGGTCCAGGCCGCCACCGACGCCTATCACACGCTGCAATGCGAGCCACCGGGGCGCATCCATACCTCGGTGTCCTACGCCGCCGACCCTGGCCGCGGCGCGGTCGCATGGCTGCGCGAGAACGGCCGCTACCTGTCGCCCACCGGCGCCGGCGACAACCCCTATGCCGCCGCGCTGGTGGTGCGCAACTGGCTGGCCATGCATTTCGTGATCGGCAGCGCGCTGCTGGTGCTGCTGGCTGTGCTGGCGCTCGGGCAACACATTGCGGTGGGGGTTTCCTACGGGTTGGGGCGCTATGAGATGGACCTGCTGCATGACGCGCGCCAGGCCTTCAACCAGGGCGAATGCGCGATCTGGTGGAGCACGCTGCTGTGGCTGCCGCTGGCCACAGCGCTGGCCGGCGCAGTGCCGCCCGGGCTGGCGTACTGGCTGATCTACCCGCGCGCCAACGATCCGCAGGCGACCGCGCGCTTCCTGAGCCCCGCGCCGTTGCTGGCCGCGCTGCTGGGCCTGATGCTGCTGGCCGCGGCGCGCTGGTCGGAATGGCTCGGTTCGGGGCTGGTCATCGGCGAGCTCTTTGCCGCGCTGGGCGTGCTGACGCTGCTGGGCGTGCTGTGGTGCCTGGCGCTGCTGCAGGGCGAGCCGCGCACCGTGGCCGCCTACCGCGTGCGCGCCACGCGCGCACTGCGTGGCGCGCTGACGCTGACCCTGTGGCTGGCGGCGCTGGGTATTGCCGACACCGTCGCACGCACCGCTTACCTGTTTGCTCACCAGGCCCACCACCAGTGGGGCGCGGCGCTGCCCGCAACCGTGCTGGGCGTGCTGGTCTGGCTGGTGCACTACGGCTCACGCTGGCTCGATGCCGGCCGCAAGGGCAGCGCCGACACGCCCTGGCGCGCGCTGTGCGCGCGGCTGCCGGTGTCGCTGCTGGCGGGCGCGGCCGCGGCGGTGCTGGCGCTGCTGTTGTTCGTGCTGTGGTCGTGGCTGGTGCTGTGGGTGCGCTGGGACGGGCGCGAGCCGGTCGACTGGCTGGTGTTCGGCAACGCCTATACCGGCCCGGCGCTGGCCACGCTCACCGTGGTGAGCCTGGTGCTGGCGCTGGTGGCGGGGCGCTTCTCAGGTTTCCTGAACCTGTCGACGCTGCAGCCGTTCTACGCGGCACGGCTCACGCGCGCGTTCCTGGGCGCGTCCAACGGGGAGCGCTTCGCGCCCCCCGACCCGAGTGCCGACCGCGACGGCAGCCAGCGCGCCCGCTTCAGCGTGGCCGAGCCCGTGCCCGGCGACCAGCTCAGCCTGAACGCGTACTACGATCCGCGCGTGCTGGCGCCGCTGCACCTGATCAACGTCACGCTGAACCTGACCGTCGATCCGGCCGCGCAACTGGTGCAGCGCGACCGCAAGGGCATGCCGCTGTGCCTGGCACCCGGACCCTGCGTGGCGCAGGCCGGCACGGCGGCGGCGCTGCCGCCGGACGCCTACGCGCGCTTCACCATCGACGGCTGGGCTTGCTGCCCGGATGTGTCCTGGCCGTCGTCGGGCAAGCTGGCCGAATCGCGCACCGTGGGCGACTGGATTGCGATCTCGGGCGCGGCGGTGTCCACCGGGCTGGGGCGCGCGACCACGCTGGGCACCTCGCTGCTGCTCGGCCTGGCGAACCTGCGGCTGGGCACATGGTGGCCGTCGTATCCGGCCAGCCACGCGCGCGAAGGCGGGCGCCGGGGCCGCGCGCGGCGCCATCCGGAACGCGCCACGCATCCGTGGCTGGCCGCGGGCATCGCGCTGTTCCGCACGCAGTACTACCTGGGCTGCGAACTGAGCGCGCGCTTTCACGGCACGCGGCGCGGCTGGCAGTATCTGTCCGATGGCGGGCATTTCGACAACACCGGCGTGTACGAGCTGCTGCGCCCGGGCCGCGATGTCTCGCTGATCGTGCTGTGTGATTGCGGGGGCGACCCCGACTACCGCTTCGGCGACCTGGCCAACCTGATCCGGCTGGCGCGCATCGACCATGGGCTGGAGATCGTGGTCGATACCGAGGCTGCCACCACCCACCCGGTGCTGAGCCGGGTCTTCGGCGTACCGGATGATTTCCTGCCGGGCGCGCCGACCGGCGACAAATGCGCGGTGCTGCTCAACGTCTTTCGCACCGGCCCGGAGTGCGGGGCGCCACGCGCGCGCACCTGCCGCATCGTGCTGCTCAAGCCGCGGCTGGTGTCATGGGCGCCGGCCGACGTGCGCCACTACGGCGCGACCCATCCCGCGTTTCCGCAGGAGGCCACCGGCGACCAGTTTTTCGATGAGGCGCAATGGGAGAGCTATCGCGCGCTGGGCCATGCGATCGGCCAGCGCGTGCTGGGCGGGGCCGTGGGCAAGGCCTTGCTGGTGTGAGGGGGCCGCGCGTCAGCGCACGAAGCCGATGACGTCTTCCAGCCGCCCGCTGGCATCGCGCAGCGCCTCCAGCAGGCGCGGCACCGCGGCTTGGTCCAGCCGCTGCTGCGGCCCGGCGATGGCGACCGAGCCCACCACCGCGCTGCGGTCGCGCGACCACAGCGGCAACGCCAGTCCGGCCACGCTGGCGGCGGCTTCCTCGCGCGTGTGGGCCCAGCCGCGTTCGCGCACCTCGGCCAGCTGCTGCTCGATGCGCTCGCGGTCCAGCGTCGTGTGGGGGGCCATGCGCGCCAGTCCCTGGCGGTATACCTCATCGCGAAAGGCATCGTCCTGAAAGGCCAGCATGGCCTTGGCATGCGCGCCCGCATAGAGCGGAAAGCGCTCGCCCAGCTCGATCGAAAAGCGCAGCTGGTGCTGGCTCTGCACCAGTCCCACGCACAGGCCCTCATGGCCATCGAGCCAGGACAGGAACACGGTCTCGCCGCTTTGCGCGGCAAGCTTTTCCAGTACCGGGCGCACGATCTCGTCGGGCGAGAAGCTCTTGCGCACCACCTGTCCAAGCTCGAACAACCGCAGTCCCAGTGAATACTTGCCGGTGGCCGCGTCCTGCACCAGGAAGCCGTTGGCGGCAAACGTGGCCAGCACGCGGTGCACCACGGCGTAGTGCACGCCGCTGTGCTTGGCCAGCTCGCGCACGCCCCAGGTCGGCTGGCGCACGGTGAAGTGGGTCAGCAGGGCCAGCGCACCGTCCAGTGTCTTGAGTGTCATCGCTTGTTCCTTCGCATCGGGCTGCATGGTACGGGCAAGCGCGGCGCGACTCAATCTTTCGTGCCCCCGACTATACCCACGCCGCCCGAAGGGCCGCGATCAGGCCGCCAGCACGATCGCGCCTGGGTCTCTAAGATAGCGAGCCATACGCATTGCCCGCGTGCGGCACCAGCCGCCCGCCATCCTCCATATGAATCACGACTCTATCCCCAACGGCGCAGGCGTTGCCTGGTCCGTGCTGGACCTGGCCCCCATCCCTGAAGGCAGCGATGCCGGCCAGGCCATGCGCAACTCGCTCGACCTGGCCCGCCATGCCGAGCAACTGAGCTACCACCGCTACTGGCTGGCCGAGCATCACAACATGCCAGGCATTGCCAGCGCCGCCACCGCCGTGCTGATCGGCTATGTCGCCAACGGCACCAGGACCATCCGCGTGGGCTCGGGCGGCGTGATGCTGCCCAACCATTCGCCGCTGGTGATCGCCGAGCAGTTCGGCACGCTGGCCTCGCTCTACCCGGGCCGCATCGACCTGGGCCTGGGCCGCGCGCCCGGCACCGACCAGGCCACCGCGCGCGCCTTGCGCCGCCACCTGTCGGCCGACAGCGCCGATACCTTCCCGCAGGACGTGGAAGAACTGCAGGGCTATTTCGACGACGTGCGCCCCGGCCAGCGCCTGCGCGCGGTGCCCGGCGCAGGGCTCAAGGTGCCGATCTGGTTGCTGGGTTCGAGCCTGTTCAGCGCGCAGCTGGCCGCGGCGATGGGCCTGCCGTTCGCCTTTGCCTCGCACTTTGCGCCGGGCTTCATGCGCCAGGCGGTGGACCTGTACCGGCGCACCTTCCGGCCCTCCGAAGCGCTGGACCGGCCCTATGTGATGCTGGGCCTGAACGTGTTCGCGGCCGAGACCGGCGACCAGGCGCGCCGCCTGTTCAGCTCGCTGCAGCAGCAGTTCCTGGCGCTGGTGCGCGGCACTCCGGGGCAGCTGCGCGCGCCGGTGGATGATATCGAATCGCTGTGGACCGAGAGCGAGGCCGACCATATCCGCCGCTCGCTGGCATGCTCCGTGGTGGGCGACCCCGACGCCGTGCGTGCCGGCATGCAGCGTTTTGTCGATGACCTGCGCCCGGACGAGCTGATGCTGGCCGGCCAGATCCACGATCACCAGGCGCGCCTGCGCTCGTTCGCCATCGCCGCCGATGCGGCGCGCAGCCTGAAGACCTCATCGGCGCTCTGAGCGCCTGCGATGCTCCGGTATGGCGTGCGCCGCACTTGTGGCGCGCGCCCATGAGCGCGCCTCCCCTAATCCTGTTTGCGCACCGCCGATCCGCTCGGATACATTAGAAGGCCCGAGACACAGAGGCACGGCTCCCGCAGCACGCGCCCGACAGTCCGCCCGATCCACCACCCCATTCATCGCCCATGGGGCCGACGGCAGCGACGACAGGAGACAACGATGGACCTGCGGCAACGCGAGCACATCGAGACGGTGGTCCAGGCCACCACATACCTTGCCCCGCCGGCCGTGCTTGCGGACCGGATCGCGCACGACGCCATCATCCAGAACTCATGGCGCCGCTGCGTGCACCAGTACGGCCTGGATCCGTCGCGCATGCAGGAGGCGCGCATCCTGCCGCAGCCGCGCCTGCGCGAACACCAGGAACGTATCGACGACTTCGCGCGCATCGCGCGCCACGGCCTGCAGAGCCTGTATGGGCAGGTGGCGGGCCTGGGCTATGTGGTGCTGCTGACCGATGCGCAGGGCGTGACCGTCGACTATATCGGCGAAGCCCGCAGCGATGCCGCGCTGCGCCACGCGGGCCTGTACCTGGGCGCCGAGTGGAGCGAGAGCGGCGCCGGCACCTGCGCGGTCGGCACCGCCCTGGCCACGGGCCAGGCGCTGACGGTGCACCAGGCCGACCATTTCGACGCCACCCATATCCCGCTGACCTGCACCGCCGCGCCGCTGTTCGACACGCACGGCAACCTGCACGCCATCCTCGACATCTCCGCGCTGACCTCGCCCCAGGCCAAGGACAGCCAGGGGCTGGCGCTGCAGATGGTGCGCATCTACGCCGCGCATATCGAGAACGCCAACTTCCTGCGCGCGCACCGCCGCGACTGGATCCTGAAGCTGAACGTGGCGCCGGAGTTCGTCGACGTCAATCCCGAATACCTGCTGGCGCTGGACGAGGCGGGCCGCATCGTCGGCCATAACCACCGCGCCAGGCTGATGCTGGAGGGCGAGCTGGGTGGCGCACCGGGCGCCACCGTGCTGGGCCAGCGGTTCGAGACGCTGTTCGACGCGCGCCTGGAAGACCTGGGCCACTATGTCTACTCGCGCCCGAGCGAGCAGCGCCTGGTGGCGCTGACCCGCAGCGGCGGCCTGCTGTACCTGAGCGTGCTGCCGCCCGCGCTGCGCGGGGGGGCGCCGCCCGCCGAAACGCAGGCGGCGATGCCGGATGCCCTGGCGGCGCTGACCGGCGGCGATGCCGCGCTGCAGCAGCAGTTGCAGCGCGCGGCGCGCCTGGTCGATTCGCCCATCAACCTGCTGATCCACGGCGAGACCGGCAGCGGCAAGGAGTTCCTGGCCAAGGCGCTGCATCTTGCCAGCGCGCGCCGCGGCGGGCCGTTCGTAGCGGTGAACTGCGCGGCGATCCCTGAAACCCTGATTGAAAGCGAATTGTTCGGGCACCTGCCCAACAGCTTCTCCGGCGCAGGCCCGCGCGGCAAGCGCGGCCTGATCCAGGAGGCCGACGGCGGCACGCTGTTCCTGGACGAGATCGGCGACATGCCGCGCGAGCTGCAGTCGCGGCTGCTGCGCGTGCTGGCAGAGGGCGAAGTGCTGCCTGTCGGCGCCGCGCGGCCGGTGCCGGTGCGGCTGCGGGTCATCTCCGCCACGCACCACAGCCTGGAGCAGCTGGTGGCCGACGGGCGCTTCCGCGAAGACCTGTACTACCGCCTCAACGGCGCGCGCTTTACGCTGCCGCCGCTGCGTGCGCGCACCGACCTGGACTGGCTGGTCCGCAAGCTGCTGCAGGAAGGGGGCGCAGAAGGCAGCGAAATTACGCTGTCGCCCGCGGCACGCGAGCGGCTGCACCGCCACCGCTGGCCCGGCAACCTGCGCGAACTGCGCAACGTGCTGGAGTACGCGCGCGCGGTCTGCGCCGACGGCTATATCGATGTACCGGACCTGCCTGACAGCCTGGCGGGACCTGCACCGTCCGCCGCCCTGCCGCAGCCAGGGCCCGCCCAGTCACCCGCTGCCGCACCGTTCGACCCGCACCAGTTGCCGCCGGAAGGCATGCTGCTGATGCAATACCTGCGCGCCTCCGGCTGGAACCTGAGCGCGGTGGCGCGGCAGATTGGCGTCAGCCGCATGACGCTGTACCGGCGCATGGAGCGCTACGGCATCCAGTCGCCCAACCGGCGCGACGGCGGCCCGGAGTCCACCGACGCATAAGCCGGCAGGCAGCACGGCGCACGTGCGCCATCCGTGCGATACGGTTGTCCATCCCCTGTACACCTGCGCTGTGACACCTGTCACAGCGCAGCGTCGTTTTTGCCCTTCCGCCTCGGGGTAATCCCTCGGATCCGACCTCGCTGACGCCCCGATTTCCCCTGTTTTCCCTGCCTGCGCGCACTGGCACAGCCATTGCAAATACGCCTGGCAAGACAACGACAACAGGAGACAGGCAATGGGGCACGCAGCAGGCGCCAGCGCGCAGATCGCGCCAGTGGTCGGCATCATCGCCAACCCGATTTCCGCGCGCGACATCCGCCGCGTGATCGCCAACGCCAATAGCCTGCAGCTGGCCGACCGCGTCAATATCGTGCTGCGCCTGCTGGCCGCGCTGGCGTCCTGCGGCGTGGAGCGCGTGCTGATGATGCCCGACCGCGAAGGCCTGCGCGTCATGCTGGCGCGGCACCTGGCACGCCGGCAGGGGCCGGACTCGGGCCTGCCCGCAGTCGACTACCTTGACATGCCGGTCACCGCGCGCGTTGACGACACCCTGCGCGCCGCGCGCTGCATGGCCGATGCGGGCGTGGCCGCCATCATCGTGCTTGGGGGCGACGGCACGCACCGCGCGGTGGTGCGCGAGTGCGGCGCGGTGCCGATCGCGGGCCTGTCGACCGGCACCAACAATGCCTACCCCGAAATGCGCGAGCCCACCATCATCGGGCTGGCCACCGGCCTCTATGCCACGGGCCGCATTCCCCCTGCGCAGGCGCTGGCGTCGAACAAGCGGCTCGACATCGTCATCCGCGACGGCAACGGCGGCTTTCGCCGCGATATTGCGCTGGTGGATGCGGTGATCTCGCATGAGCACTTCATCGGCGCGCGCGCCTTGTGGAAGACCGACACGCTTGCTGCCGTCTACGTGTCCTTTGCCGACCCCGAGGCCATCGGCCTGTCATCCATCGCCGGGCTGCTGGAGCCGGTGGGCCGGCGCGAAGAGGGCGGCCTCGCGATCGAACTGGCCGCGCCTGGCGAAGGCGAATTCGACCTGTGCGCGCCGATCGCACCCGGCCTGATGTGCACCGTGCCGGTGGCCGGCTGGCAGCGGCTCGAGCACGGCCGGCCCCATCGCGTGCGCCAGCGCAGCGGCATTGTCGCGCTGGACGGCGAGCGCGAACTGGCCTTCGGCCCGGACGACGAAGTCACCGTCACCCTGCATGACCACGCCTTTCGCAGCATCGACGTCGCGGCCTGCATGCGCCATGCCGCGCGCCACCACCTGATGCGCCGCCTGCCGCAGCCCGCCGCGGCGGGATGACGCGCGGGCACCGCGTCCGCCCGCTTTTCCCCTTTCTTGAAGTGCAACACCTGAAAACGAAGGAGACAGACATGACAGCCAGAGCTTCTCAAGATTCCGCCGCGCTGCCGCTCGACAAGGAGACGTTGCTGACGGTGTACCGGAAGATGCGCACCATCCGCGATTTCGAAGAACGCCTGCACGTGGACTTCGGGCGCGGCGACATCCCGGGCTTCGTCCACCTGTACGCGGGCGAGGAAGCGGCGGGCGTCGGCATCCTGCACCACCTGAACGATGGCGACCGCATCGCCAGCACGCACCGCGGCCACGGCCACTGCATTGCCAAGGGCGTCGATCCGGTGGCGATGATGAAGGAGATCTACGGCAAGAAGGGCGGCTCGTGCAACGGCAAGGGCGGCTCGATGCATATCGCCGACCTGTCCAAGGGCATGATGGGCGCCAACGGCATCCTGGGCGCGGGCGCGCCGCTGATCTGCGGCGCCGCGCTGGCGGCCAAGTTCCGCGGCAAGGGCGAGGTCGGCATCACCTTCTGCGGCGACGGCGCCTCCAACCAGGGCACCTTCCTGGAAAGCCTGAACCTGGCCGCGGTCTGGAACCTGCCGGTGATCTTCGTGATCGAGAACAACGGCTATGCCGAATCGACCTCGCGCGATTACGGCACCGCGGTGGACAGCTACGTGGACCGCGCCGCCGGCTTCGGCATCCCGGGCGTGACGGTGGACGGCACTGACTTCTTCGCCGTCCATGAAGCGGCCGGCGAAGTGATCCGGCGCGCGCGCGAAGGCGGCGGGCCGTCGCTGCTCGAATGCAAGATGGTCCGCTTCTACGGCCATTTCGAGGGCGATGCGCAAACCTACCGCGCCGCCGGCGAACTCGACGACATCCGCGCCAACAAGGATTGCCTGAAGCTGTTTGGCCGCGCCGTGACCCAGGCCGGCGTGGTCGCGCGCGAAGAACTCGACGCGATCGACCGCGAGGTCGCCGCGCTGATCGAGCATGCCGTGCAGGAGGCCAAGGCCGCGCCGCAGCCGGGTCCCGAAGACCTGCTCACCGACGTCTACGTCAGCTACTGATCCGCCACGCGCTAACCCAATATCAGGAGACAAACCATGGCTCGCAAACTGAGCATCAAGCTGGCGATCAACGAGGCGATCGACCAGGAAATGACCCGCGACCCCAGCGTCATCATGCTGGGCGAAGACATCGTCGGCGGCGCCGGCGCGGACGGCGAGAAGGACGCCTGGGGCGGCGTGCTGGGCGTGACCAAGGGCCTGTACGCCAAGCACGGCGACCGCCTGCTGGACACGCCGCTGTCTGAATCCGCTTACGTGGGCGCCGCCATCGGCGCCGCGGCCTGCGGCATGCGCCCGATCGCCGAGCTGATGTTTATCGATTTCATGGGCGTTTGCTTCGACCAGATCTTCAACCAGGCGGCCAAGTTCCGCTACATGTTCGGCGGCAAGGCCGAGACCCCGGTGGTGATCCGCGCGATGGTCGGCGCGGGCTTTCGCGCGGCCGCGCAGCACAGCCAGATGCTGACGCCGCTGTTCACGCATATCCCCGGGCTGAAGGTGGTGTGCCCGTCCACGCCATACGACACCAAGGGCCTGCTGATCCAGGCGATCCGCGACAACGACCCGGTGATCTTCTGCGAGCACAAGAACCTGTACGGCCTGGAAGGCGAGGTGCCAGAAGGCGCCTACGCGATCCCGTTCGGCGAGGCCAATATCGTGCGCGACGGCAAGGATGTGTCGATCGTGACCTATGGGCTGATGGTGCATCGCTCGCTCGAAGCAGCCGCCACGCTGGCGAAGGAGGGCATCGAGGCGGAAGTGATCGACCTGCGCACGCTCTCGCCGCTGGACATGGACACCGTGCTGGAATCGGTCGAGAACACCGGCCGCCTAGTGGTCGTGGACGAGGCCAGCCCGCGCTGCAATATCGCCACCGATATCTCGGCGCAGGTCGCGCAGCAGGCCTTCGGCGCGCTCAAGGCCGGCATCGAGATGGTGTGCCCGCCGCATACGCCGGTGCCGTTCTCGCCGACGCTGGAGGACCTGTATATCCCCAGCGCCGCGCAGATCGTGGCCGCCGCGCGCAAGACCATGAAGGGAGGCAAGCACTGATGGCAACCGAAATTTCCCCCACGATTGTCCCGATCGTGATGCCCAAGTGGGGCCTGTCGATGAAGGAAGGCACGGTCAATGCCTGGCTGGTCGACGAAGGCACCGAGATTACCGTGGGCCTGCCGATCCTCGACGTGGAAACCGACAAGATCGCCAATGCGGTGGAGGCGCCCGACGCGGGCACGCTGCGCCGCAAGGTGGCGCAGGCCGGCGACGTGCTGCCGGTGAAAGCGCTGCTGGGCGTGCTGGCACCTGCGGAGGTGAGCGATGCGCAAATCGATGACTATGTCGCGGCTTATGAAACGCCGGCGGACGACGCTGGCGAAGAAGACGCCGCTGCCGCGTACCAGTTTGCCGACGTCGACGGCATCCGGGTCCGCTATGCCCGCAAGGGTGGCGGCGCCGAAACCGTGCTCTTCATCCACGGATTTGGCGGAGACCTGGACAACTGGCTGTTCAACCTCGATCCCCTGGCCGACGCGTACACCGTGGTGGCGCTCGACCTGCCCGGCCACGGACAGTCGTCGCCGCGGCTCGCGGGCACGACGCTGGCGCAGATAGCCGGCTTTGTAGCGCGCTTCATGGACGAGACCGGAATCGAGGCGGCGCATGTGGTCGGCCATTCGATGGGTGGCGGCGTGGCGGCGCAACTGGCTGTGGATGCACCGCAGCGGGTGCTGTCGGTGGCACTGGTGTCGCCGGTGGGCTTTGGCGACGCCGTCAACAGCGGCTATACCGAAAGTTTCGTCAGTGCCCAGTCCCGGCGTGAGCTCAAGCCCGTGGTCGAACTGCTGTTCGCCGATGCCGGGCTGGTCAGCCGCCAGATGCTGGACGACCTGCTGCGCTACAAGCGGCTGGACGGCGTCACCGAGGCGCTGACGGCGCTGGGGCAGGGACTCTTCGGCGGCGGCCGCCAGAGCGAGCAGCCTGGCCAGCGGCTGGCCGGCAGCGGCAAGCGCGTGCTGGTGGTGTGGGGCGGTCAGGACCAGATCATCCCGGCCGCACACGCTGAAGCCGCGCCGCCGGGAGCAACCGTCAAGGTTTTCGCCGATGCTGGCCACATGAGCCAGATGGAGAAGGCCAATGACTTCAACGCGCTGCTGAAGAAGCACCTGGCCGGCTGATGCCGCGCTCGGATGGCGCCGCCCGAGGGCGCCATCCGCTCGGCCAGCTTGCCTTGTTCGAATTCAAGACAGGACACCTCATGACTACAGACCTGAAGACCCGCCTGACCGAGATCAACAAGCAATTCGGTGCGCTCGGCCAGGCCCAGCCCGCCGCCATGAGCGCCTTCCAGGGCGTGATGAAGGCCGCCACGCAGGACGGCAGCCTGCCCGCCGCCGTCAAGGAACTGATTGCCGTCGCGCTCGCGGTGCAGAAGGGCTGCGACGACTGCGTGCTGTTCCACACCAGCCAGGCGCTGCGCCATCGCGCCACGCGCGAGCAGCTGGCCGAAGTGCTGGCCATCAATATCGAGATGGGCGGCGGACCCGGCGCCATGTATGCGTCGAAGGCGCTGGCGTACTTCGATGCGCTCAACGCCTAGCCTTGCTAGACTCGGCACGTTGCCATGCGGAGGCTGGTGCCATCCCATGCCGTTTGAATTTGTCGATGTGGCCCATGCCGGGCAGGCGGGCAGCGACCCGCTGCAGGATGAGCTGGCCTTGCTCGACCTCGCGGCACAGGGCCGGCAGGTTGCGCAGTTGTGGGAGGCGCCGCTGTCGCTGGTGGTGCCGCGCACCTACCTGCGCCACGCGGCGCTGGAAACTGCGCGCGCCGACTTCGCGCAGCAGGGATGCCCGGTGTTCCTGCGCATGTCGGGCGGCGGGCTTGTGCCGCAGGGCCCCGGCATCCTCAACCTGAGCCTGGCCTACACAGTGGCACAGCCGCCGGGCGCGCGCAGCGACGCGGTCTACCTGCACTTGTGCGAGGTCATCGGCGACGCGCTGCAAGCGCTGGGCGTCGACACGCACTGGCAGGCGGTGGCCGGCTCCTTCTGCGACGGCCGCTTCAACCTAGCCTGGGGCCCGCCCGAAGCCGCGCGCAAGATCGCCGGCACGGCGCAGTACTGGCGGCGCGCACCCGCGGCCATGCAAGCGCCCGACGGGCAGCGCCACCTGGTGCTGGCCCATGCGGTGCTGCTGGTCAGCGCCGACCCCGTGCAGATCAACGCGCGCGCCAATGCGTTCGAAGCGGCCATCGACAGCGGCCGGCGCTATGAGGCGGGCAAGGTCGTCAGCGTACGCGAGGCATTGTTGGCCAGCGGCCGCGTGGTCGATGACGACGCCGCGCTGATGGCGCAGGTATCGGATGCGCTGCTGCGAAGCGTCGGACAGACGCCGCCACCGGCGTAGCCGCTAGACCGGGAGGCGCCAATTGGCGATCCCCAAAAAAATCGCGGCCCACGCGGGGCCGCTAAAAATCGGGAATGCGAGGCGTGTCAGATGCCTCAGGAGACGTTATCGGCACAGTGTGGGCCACCGAGACCCCACTTCGGTGGGGTCTATCGAGCACAGTCATGGAGGCGAGTGATCGCTTACGCGATCAGGTAGGCGGAGTGCGGGTCCGGCCGGATGGCAGTGCGCAGCTTGCGCACGCTGGCTTCCAGTTCGGCATGGGCGGCATCGAGCCAGGCCACGCGATGGCGCACCGGGTCCTTGGCCGACAGGTCGCTGGCGGCGATCTCGCGCAGGAAGTAGCGCACCATGCTGCCGGCGCGCGCCGGCACTGGCATCATCCCCAGCAGTTGATGCTTCGCCAGTAGCCGGCGGCTGACTGCATGCCGCAGCCCTGCCCAGGCGGTGCGGCCCAGCGCGATGTACAGCGCATCCGTGCGCATCTGCCGCACGGCGCCCAGGAACTGCGCTTCGTATACCTCGCGCAGCATCGGTGTCTCCAGCAGTTCTTCCAGCGGTCCGTCGAACGCCAGTCCGCGCCGCGTGGTGGCATGCGGCAGCAAGGCAAGCGGTTGCAGGCGCTCGAACCCATCGTTCCACAATGCCGCGGCGTGCGGCAGGCCGACCAGTTCGGGCACCCGGAAGTGGTCGAGCATGCGGATCAGGTTGGGCCGCACCAGCTTGCCGCCCAGTTCGACGCGCCGCTTGTTCTCGCGCTGGATCACGCGGCCGGGCGCATGGGCGCGCATCAGTTCTTCGGTGACGGCGGCGGCCAGCCGCACATGGGCGTGGCCGGGCGTGGTGCTGACCAGCACCAGGGGGGCCTGCGTGTTCAGGTATTCGCAGGGCACGTAGTGCATGGCGTACGTGCCGTCCTGTGCCACCACAACCGGTTTGGCGATCACGCCGACTGCGCCCGCAAGCCGAACCTGCGCGCAATACGCTTCGATGAAGTTGGTCAAGGAATCCCCCCGCTCGCTTCGATGTATCGGCGCTTTCTGTTGGCGCCTTCTACTTGTTCTGCTTTCCGTTCATGGTAAGCCTGCGGTGCATGACAGATAAAGCGCGCGGCGCCGGTTTGCCCGGAATGCGACGAAACCTTGGTGGGCCAGCCAACACACCGCGGCAGGATGCCCCTCGAACGGGTGGGGCACGCGCCTGCTCCACGCCAGGTACGGTATCGCACCACGTGCGTCAGGACGATGACATCAGGCAGGAGGGAATCGGCCGGAACGGGGCCGCCGCGACTGTTGGTCGCCGGAAAGAAAAGACCGGACACGTGCGTGTCCGGTGAACCCATTTGCTGACTCAGGACGTGTCACAGCCCGAGAATTCAAATGATAACGATTATCATTTGAATCGACAATAGTAAAGGGCGCGATCTTGCCGGGTGGGGTCAGGCGATCGAAGTCTGAATGGAAAACTGTCCCGACAAGGTCTTGTGCACCGGGCAGCGGTTCGCCACGCGGAGCAGGTCATCCAGGATCTGGGGCGTGAGCTCTCCGCTGACCTTGACCTGGCGGTTCATGGTGTAGGTCCCGTTGGCCTCTTCATGACCGACCGATACATGGACTTCAGTGATGGCGTAGCCCTTGCGTTTGGCGTACAGCTGCAAAGTCAGCGTGGTGCAGGCGGCCAGGGCCGAATCCAGCAGGTCATGCGGGTTCGGGTATTGGGTGTCACCGCCGGCAGATGCATCCAGGTCGGCCTGCCACTCGGCAGTCCCGTTGGTCAGGTGGCAGATGCTGTTGCCCTGGCTTGGTTGCCAGGTCGCTTGGATAGTCATCAAACGTCCCCATCTATAAAGAGCGGCCCGGTGGGCCGGAACAGCCATTCTATAAGCAGCGCCCGACGAGAGCTGAAGTGGCTTGGAGTGCCTTTTTTAGGCGGGTTGGCTTTTTTTCGAAGAACCCCTTGCCAACCCCGCTGCGGTCACTTA
>NZ_JFJW01000127.1:41201-50061 GCF_000611125.1 Cupriavidus sp. SK-4 | reverse complement strand
CGCTTGTGCAGTTCGCGCTGACCGTCCCGACCATGTTGGATAGAGCCATGCAAGCGCTGTATCTGCTGGCACTGGAGCCGGTGTCTGAAGGGACGAGCGATCCGAACTCCTATGGGTTTCGGATCAACCGCTCTACCGCGGACGCCATGTCCCAGCTATTCCTAAACCTGTCCAGAAAGGCCTCGGCCCAATGGATTTTGGAAGCGGATATCAAAGGCTGCTTTGACCATATCAGCCACGACTGGCTGGAGCGCAATGTCCCGATGGACAAAGCAATCCTTCGGAAGTGGTTGAAAGCTGGCGTGGTATTTCAAGGCCAGCTTCAGGCGACCGAAGCCGGAACACCACAGGGGGGCATCATTTCCCCCACTCTGGCAAACGTGGCGCTGAACGGGTTGGAACGGCAACTGGTTAAGTCTCTCGAGACTAAACTGGGCGTCGTCAACACGAAGAAGCTAAAAGTGAATGTAGTGCGCTATGCGGACGACTTCGTGATCACTGGCAGTACGCCGGAGATCCTAGCAAGCGAAGTGAAGCCGTGGGTAGAACAGTTCTTGGCAGTACGTGGGCTGACGCTATCGACGGAGAAAACGCGGATCGTCAACATCGCCGATGGCTTTGACTTCCTTGGGTGGAATTTCCGGAAGTATTCGGGAACGCTGCTCATCAAGCCGAGCAAGAAGAACGTGCGAACGTTCTATAGCAAGGTGAAAGGGGTCATCAGTGGCAACAAAACGGCGAAGCAAGTGAGCATCATCAACTTGCTGAACCCGATGCTAAGAGGCTGGGCGCAGTATCACAGCCCGGTGGTTGCGAAGGCCACGTTCAACCGCTTGGAGTATGAAGTATCCAAGGCTTTATGGCGGTGGGCGAAACGGCGACATCCACAGAAGACCACCGATTGGCTGCGGAAGAGGTACTACGCGCCAGTCGGGGATCGGAGTTGGGTGTTTGGAACCACGGTCGTGGATGACGACGGCAATAGCCGATGGGTGGGGCTTTATTCCCTTGCGGGTACGCCTATCCAAAGGCACAAGAGGGTTCGAGGGGACTATCACCCCTTCGACCCAGCGCAGGAAAGATACGGTGAAACGCTGCGTCAGGAGCGCATGTTACACAACATGTCGCATCGGAAGCAGTGGATTAAGCTCTACATTTCCCAGCGGGGCTTGTGTGCGGTGTGTGGGTGCAAGATCACCAAAGAGACGGGATGGGAAGACCATCACATCGAGTACCGTACGCGCGGAGGCTCGGGTGCTCTAGGGAATCGTGTGCTGCTACACCCTGATTGCCACAACCAGGTGCACCACCACGGCAGACCCGTAGTGAAACCGGTACAATAAACAGTACTTTGAACGGCTTGAGCCGTATGCGGGGAAACTCGCAAGTACGGTTCTTAGGGGGGGATGGGTCAGCAATGACCTGTCCCTACCCAACTAAACAGGAGAACACCCCATGAACGCAGTCGCAGAGGCACCCGTTACCGAGGACGTGCCGGCACCGTTCGTCTTTACCGACAGCGCCGCCGACAAGGTCAAGCAGTTGATCGAGGAAGAGGGCAATGCCGAACTGAAACTGCGCGTGTTCGTGCAGGGCGGCGGCTGCTCCGGCTTCCAGTATGGCTTCACCTTCGATGAGGAAGTCAACGAAGACGACACCACCATGGTCAAGAACGGCGTCACCCTGCTGATCGACTCGATGAGCTACCAGTACCTGGTCGGCGCCGAGATCGACTACAAGGAAGACATCAACGGCGCGCAGTTCGTGATCAAGAACCCGAATGCCTCGACCACCTGCGGTTGCGGCTCGTCGTTCTCGGTCTGACCGACACCGGTCCCGGAAAAAAACGCACCTTCGGGTGCGTTTTTTCTTTTCCGCGATGGCTTACTGCGCGGCGCGCCAGACTACGGGAAACCAGTCTTCGCGCATGCGCTCGCCGGTCTGCTGATCGATGCCGGGGAACGGCGGCGAGGTGCGCCCGGGCCGCTGCATGAAGCGCACGTCGTCGCCCAGGAAGCGCGCCGAGAACGCGCGCCGGCGGCCGGTGCCGGTATTGCCGGCGGCGCCGTGCACGGTGCGGAAGTCGAACACCACGGCATCGCCCGGCTCCAGTTCGGGTGCGAGCAGGATGTGGCTGCCGTCCTCCACGTCCGGCATCTCCATGAAGGCATCGTCACCCCCATAGAAGTTCTCGTTGCTGGCCCAGCGCTTGGGCCGCACCAGCCGCGGCCAGCGGTGCGAGCCGGCCACCACGCGCAGGGTATTGGCCTGCGTCACCGGATCCAGCGGGATCCAGTAGCTCGCGGTCTGGGCGCCCTCGACACAGTAATAGGGCAGGTCCTGGTGCCACGGCGTGGGCTTGGCCGTGCCGGGCTCCTTGACCAGGATGTGCTCGTGGAATACCTGCACCGCCTGTGACTGCATGATGTGCCCGGCAATGGCAGCCGCCGGCGACTGGCGGATAAAGTCATCGAACGGCGTAATGCGCTGCCAGTTGCAGTAGTCCTCGAAGAAGCGCCCGCTCTCGCCGGGCCGTACGTTCTCAATGGCGAAGGGGCCCGGCTCGGCCAGGTTCTGCGCAAAGCCGTCGCGCAGCCGTTCGACCCATTCGGTGAAGGCGCCGCGCAGCACCAGCACGCCGTCGCGCTGGTAGGTGTCGATCTGTTCCTGGGTGATGTCCATGGCGATGTTGTGTGGGGGCGATGCACCCAGTATCGCCATGCATCATGGATAGGAAAAGCATATATTTCCTATGTTGCGATATAGGAAATCATGATTCCCTTCTCCTTCCGCCAGCTCGAATACTTTGTCGCCGCAGCCGAGCACGGCAGCATCAGCGCGGCGGCTCGTGCGCGCCATGTGTCGCAGCCTTCTGTCTCCACCGCGATCGCGCAGCTGGAAGACACCCTGGGGGAGTCTCTGTTCAAGCGCCAGGTCAGCCGCGGGCTGTCCCTGACGCCGGCCGGGCAGCGCCTGCTGGGGCGGGCACGAGACATCCTCGCGCTGGCGGCCGGCCTCACCGTGGACGACGCCACCGGCCGGGGCCTGACCGGCCAGCTGTCGCTGACCTGCTTCCAGGACCTCGGGCCGTACTTTGTGCCACGTCTGCTGGCGGGGCTGCGCCAGCACCATCCGGGCATCTCGGTGACCCTGTTCGAGGCCGACCTGGCGACCGTCCACCGCACGCTGCAGGCGGGCAAGGCCGAACTGGCGCTGACCTATGAACTGGGGCTCGATGCCCGCACCGAGCGCCGCACGCTGGCGGAACTGGCGCCCTATGCGCTGCTGCCCGCCGGCCATCCGCTGGCAGGCGGCACCGATGTGAGCCTGGCCGACCTGGCCGGCGAACGGCTGATCCTCGAGGACATCCCGCAGACGCGCGAGTACTTCCTGTCGCTGTTCTGGGCACATGGCCTGCACCCGGTGCTGCACCAGTACACGCAGACCTTCGAGATGCAGCGCGGACTGGTGGCGCACGGCTATGGCGTGGCGCTGTCGTGCACGCGCCCGGCCGGCGACCACAGCTACGACGGCGTGCCGATCGCCTGCCTGCCGCTGCGCGAGCCGGTGACGCCGCAGCGCGTGGTGCTGGCGCGCTCGCCGGCCATGCGGGCTTCACCGCTGGCGCAGGCGTTCATGGATTGGGTGGAGGCGGGCGGCGCGATGCGCCTGCCCTAGCGCGGATAGATCGCGCCCAGCACGCGCGGCCCGGCGGCGCCGGTCACGGTGGGCACGTTGCCGGGCAGGCGCAGCAGGCACTGGCGTGCCAGCCAGGCAAAGGCGATGGCTTCGACCTGCGACACCGGCACGCCGTAGTCTTCCGAGGTCTCGATGGCCACGCCGGGCAATGCCTGCGCCAGCCGTGCCATCACGAACGCATTGCGGGCGCCGCCGCCGCAGACGATCAGGCGGCGCGCATCGGGCGCATGGGTGCGCAGGTCGCGCGCGATGGCTTCGGCAGTCAGCGCGGCCAGCGTCGCCTGCACGTCGGCAGGCGCGAGGTGTTGGAACGATGCCAGGCGGGCTTCGAGCCAACCCGGATGGAACAGGTCGCGCCCGGTGCTCTTGGGCGGTGCCGCGCTGAAGTAGGGCTCGGCCAGGCACTGCGCCAGCAGCGCGGCGTCGACACGCCCGCTGGCGGCCCAGTCGCCGTTGCTGTCGAAGGGAAGCCCGCGGTGGCGGCCGACCCAGTAGTCAAGCAGCGCATTGCCCGGGCCGCAGTCGAAGCCGCTGACGGCGCCGCCCGCCGCGGGCAGGATGCTGATATTGGAGATGCCGCCGATATTGCAGGCAACGCGGGTTTCGGCGTCGCTGCCGAACAGTGCATGGTGCAGCGCCGGCACCAGCGGCGCGCCCTGGCCGCCGGCGGCGAGGTCGCGGCTGCGGAAGTCCGCCACCACGTCGATGCCGGCCAGCTCGGCCAGCCGCGCCGGATGCTGGCTCTGGCGGGTGTAGCCGATGCCGTCATACAGGCCTGGCCGATGGCGGATCGTCTGGCCGTGGGCGCCGATCGCGGCCACCGCGGCCGCGTCGACCTGGGCCTCGCCCAGCAGGGCGGCCACGCAGCCGGCGTAGACCTGCGCCAGCGCATTGGCTGCCAGCGCCTCGCGATGGATCTCGTCCTCGCCCGGCTGCTGCAGGGCGGCGAAGGCCGCGCGCAGGGTGTCGGGAAAGGGCTGGCTGGCGGCCGCCAGCACGGCGGGCCGCGCACCGCTGAAATCCACCAGCACCGCGTCGGCACCGTCCATGCTGGTGCCGGACATGATGCCGATATAGCGTTCGCTGCCAGTTACGGGCTGGGTCACGATGGGCGCGGTCAGTTGGAGGCGGTCAGCACGTTGTAGGTGCGCAGCGCATTGATGCGGCTAAGCAGCCCGCTGGTGTAGGTCAGGAATTCCTGGCGCGACTTGCCGGTCAGCGTCGGCGATTCCATCAGCGTGATGGTCAGCGGGTTCTGCGGCACGTCGTTGAAGCGGAACTCATAGTGCAGGTGCGGACCGGTGGCCCAGCCGGTCGAGCCGACATAGCCGATCAGCTGGCCCTGGCGCACCGGCTGGCCCTGGCGCATGCCGGCAAAGCCGGACAGGTGCGCGTAATAGGTCGAGTAGCCGTTGGCGTGGTTCAGGATGACGATATTGCCGTAGCCGTTCTGCTGGCCCACGAACTCGACCACGCCGTCGCCGGTGGCCAGCACCTTGGTGCCGGTCGGGGCGGCGAAGTCCACGCCCTTGTGCTGTGCCCAGTCATGATGCAGCGGATGCTCGCGGCCGCCGAAGCCCGACGACACGCGCGAGAATTCCACCGGCGAACGTAGGAACGGCCGCTTCATGCTGCGCCCGTCGAAGGTGTAGTAGGCGCCGCCGTCCTTGCTGTCCTCGGGCGCGAACCACAGCGCCTGGTGCAGCTGGTTGCGGTTGATCAGCTCCAAGGCGACCACGCGACCGTTGCGCACGAAGGTGCCGTCGCGGAAGCCCGCTTCGTAGATGATGCGGAAGCGGTCGCCGTTGGCGATGTCGTGGTGGAAGTCGATCACGCCGGAGAAGATCGACAGCATCTGCTGCACGACTTCGTCGGGCACGTTGGCCGCGTCCATGGCCTTGAAGAATCCGCCCGCGGAAATCGCGCCCGAGGCCATCTCGTAGTGCACGTCGTTGTCGACGCGCTGCACCTTGGCCTTGTAGGTGGCGGCGGTGTCGTCGCTGGCCGCGCGCACGCGCTCGATCACCAGCTCGCGCGAGGCCGCTGCGTCGCCGCCCAGGTTGGCCTGCAGCGACACCAGCGTGTTGCTTTCGTCGATCTCCGCCTGCACCGCCTGGCCGGGGTTCAGGTTGAACAGGCCGCGCGCGGTCGGGTTCTTGACGATGAACGCCTGCGCGTCGGCATCGTCCACGCCCAGCCGCTTGAGCAGGCTGGCGATGGTGTCGCCGCGCTGCATGCGTTCTTCGCGCACGTAGACGGCCTGGTTGTCGGTAAGCTGTTCAAGTTGCTCGCGCACGTCGGGCATGCGCAGCGCTTGCTGCGTGCGCGGTGCGAGCGGATCGTCAAAGGCGCTGCGCGGCGCAACGCCCATCGCCGCGGCCATGCCGAGCGTGAAGATTGCGCCCACCGAGGCCGTCAGTTGTTTGCGCCGCCGCGCGTGCTGGGGGTTGGTCGGATCGACAAGAACCACCAGCTCACGCGCGAAAACTTCGCGGAGTCTGGACCACATCACGTAAAATTCAACCTTGGTCTGAGCACCGCTGCCGGGGACGATGTGTCTCGTCTGCCTTCCTCCCCCGAGGTGCGGCGCGGGCTCTTCACTGTTATTTGGCCGCCTGCATTGCTGTGCAAAGTGGCGTGTAGCGCACTGGAAAGGCTTCCGTAGGCGCCGGGAATCGCGGATTATACCAAAATCCAGCCCTGGCGGCTGTCAGGAAATTTCCTAAAATTTCAAGTATTTCAAAGACTTACGTCATGACTGAAGTTGCCACGGGCCCCACGGCCAAATACCCCCTGACGCCGTCGGTGATGCAGGCCCTGGAAGTCTCCAAGCGAGGCTGCGACGAACTGCTGATCGAATCCGAATGGGCGCAGAAGCTGGCGCGCAGCGAGGCCACCGGCGTGCCGCTGCGTATCAAGCTGGGCCTGGATCCGACCGCGCCCGACATCCATATCGGCCATACCGTGGTGCTGAACAAGCTGCGCCAGCTGCAGGACCTCGGCCACCAGGTGATCTTCCTGATCGGCGACTTCACCTCGACCATCGGCGATCCGTCGGGCCGCAACAGTACGCGCCCGCCGCTCACGCGCGAGCAGATCGAGGCCAATGCCCAGACCTACTACCGCCAGGCCAGCCTGGTGCTGGACCCGGCCCGCACCGAGATCCGCTACAACAGCGAGTGGTGCGATCCGCTGGGCGCGCGCGGCATGATCCAGCTGGCGGCCAAGTACACCGTGGCGCGCATGATGGAGCGCGACGACTTCACCAAGCGCTTCCGCTCCGGGATTCCGATCTCCGTGCATGAGTTCCTCTACCCGCTGATGCAGGGCTATGACTCGGTCGCGCTGAAGTCAGACCTGGAGCTCGGCGGCACCGACCAGAAGTTCAACCTGCTGGTCGGGCGCGAGCTGCAGAAGGAATACGGCCAGGAGCCGCAGTGCATCCTGACCATGCCGCTGCTGGTGGGCCTGGACGGCGTCGAGAAGATGTCCAAGTCCAAGGGCAACTATGTCGGCGTGACCGAGGCGCCCAACGAGATGTTCGGCAAGCTGATGAGCATCTCGGACGACCTGATGTGGCAGTACTACACGCTGCTGTCGTTCCGCCCGCTGGCCGAGATCGATCTGATGAAGCAGGAAATCGCGGGTGGCCGCAATCCGCGCGACTGCAAGGTGCTGCTGGCGCAGGAGATCGTGGCGCGCTTCCACAGCCAGGCCGATGCCGAGAAGGCGCTGGACGATTTCAACCACCGCGCCCGCGGCGGCGTGCCGGACGATATCCCGGCGGTCAGCCTGACCGGCGCGCCGCTGGGCATCGCGCAACTGCTCAAGCAGGCCAACCTGGTGCCGTCCACCTCGGAAGCCAACCGCAATATCGAGCAGGGCGGCGTCAAGATCGACGGCGCCACGGTCAGCGACAAGGCCACCAAGGTGGCCGCCGGCACCTACGTCGTGCAGGTCGGCAAGCGCCGCTTCGCGCGCGTGACGCTGGCCTGAGGCGGCCGGGATGATCGCGCTGATCCAGCGGGTGGCCCAGGCCCGCGTCACGGTCGAAGGCCGCACCACCGGTGAAATCGGCGCCGGCCTGCTGGCGCTGGTCTGCGCCGAGCGCGGCGACACCGAGGTGCAGGCCGAGCGGCTGCTGGCCAAGATGCTGTCGTACCGGGTGTTTTCCGATGCGGCCGGCAAGATGAACCTGCCGGTGCAGAACATGGACGGCAACGGCAACGCCGGCGGGCTGCTGGTGGTGTCGCAGTTCACGCTGGCGGCCGATACCAACAGCGGCACGCGGCCGAGTTTCACGCCCGCTGCCTCGCCCGAGGACGGCCGGCGCCTGTATGAGCACTTCGTGGCGCAGGCGCGCGCCGCCCATCCGCAGGTGCAGACCGGCGAGTTCGGCGCGATGATGCAGGTCAGCCTGGTCAACGACGGCCCGGTCACCTTCTGGCTGCGGGTGGCGCCGGCCTGAACAGATTCCAAGCTGCCGCGCCCCGGCGCGGCACCAAGACAGGAGAGACAAATGAAACTCTGGAGCAAGTCCTTCAACGACAACGCGCCGATTCCCGGCGAGTTCGCCTTCTGCGTGCCCGACGCCGCCGCCCACGTGGCCCTGTCGAACAACCGCAATCCCGACCTGCGCTGGGAAGACGCCCCGGCCGAGACGCGCTCGTTCGTGCTGATCTGCCACGACCGCGACGTCCCCAGCAAGGGCGACGACGTCAACCAGGAAGGCCGCGAAGTGCCGGCCACGCTGCCGCGCGTGGACTTCTTCCACTGGGTGCTGGTCGACATCCCGCCGGGCCTGACCTCGATCGCGGCGGGCTCGCACAGCGACGGCGTGATCGCGCGCGGCAAGCCGGGCCCCGAAGCCACCGGCGGCACCGCCACCGCGGGCGGCCTGCGCCACGGCATCAACGACTACACCGGCTGGTTCGCCGGCGATGCCGACATGAAGGGCGACTACTACGGCTATGACGGCCCGTGCCCCCCGTGGAACGACACGCTGCTGCACCACTACGTGTTCACGCTGTATGCGCTGGACATCGACCGGCTGCCGCTGGATGGCACCTTCACCGGCGCGCAGGTGCGCGAGGCGATCCAGGGCCATGTGCTGGCGCAGGCCAGCCTTACCGGCACCTATACGCTGAACCCGAAGCTGGCG